>BTUT01000217.1:0-5767 GCA_045862935.1 Acidimicrobiia bacterium | reverse complement strand
GGCCACGTGACCGTGGATGGATCCGCCCGAGGCGAGCACCGCGGGGAACACGTCGCCGGAGAAGTCGACCACCTCCCCCAGCGGGATGTGATCGAAGATCTCGGGTTCGAGCACGTAGATGCCGGTGTTGATCGTGTCGGAGAACACCTCTCCCCACGTGGGCTTCTCGAGGAACCGCTCGATCGAGCCGTCGGGTCGGGTGATGACGATCCCGAAGTCGAGCGGGTTCTCGACGCGCTTCAACGCGATCGAGGCCACCGCACCGCGCGCGCGATGGGCATCCACGAACGCCGTGAGGTCGATGTCGGTGAGCACGTCTCCGGAGATCACGAGGAACGTCTCGTCGAGCTCGTCGGCGGCGTTGCGCACCGAGCCCGCCGTGCCGAGGGGCTGCTCCTCGGTGGCGTAGCGCATCCGAACCCCGAAGTCGGACCCGTCGCCGAAGTAGTCGCGGATCTGGTTGCCGAGATACGCCACGGTGACGACGACGTCGTCGAAGCCGTGCTCGGCGAGGAGCGCCACGATGTGCTCGAGCATCGGCCGGTTGACGAGCGACATCATCGGCTTGGGCTGGTTGCTCGTGAGCGGTCGCAGCCGCGTGCCCTCGCCGCCCGCGAGGATGACGGCCTTCATCGTGAGGCCTCGACGGGCCGGCGGCTCGTACGGTCGGCTCGGCCCTCTCGCAGCGCGCGGCGGGCCGCGGGCACGTAGCGGGCGGCCGCGTAGTAGCTGAGGCACAGGGCCGGGATCGCGAAGCCCCAGGCGGTGAGCAGCAACAGGTCGTGCGCCGTGCCGTCGGAGACCGACGCCGCGAGGAACGCCGGCAGCGAGAACATCGTCGCGAGGGTGCCCGCCTTCCCGGCCCACGACACGTCGATCCGCCGGGCCCCGGCCGCCGCGAGCGCCAGCGTGACGGCCGCGATCGCGATCTCCCGGACGAGCACGAGCACCCCGAACCAGACCGGGACGCTCCCGTCGACGAGCAGTGCGACCACGCCGGTGAGCAGCAGCACCCGGTCGGCGACCGGATCGAGGATCTTGCCGAGCTCGCTGCCCTGGTCGAAGTGCCGTGCGATCCAGCCGTCGACCCAGTCGCTCGCCCCGAGGACCGCGAGCAGGACGGCCGCCGACCACGGCTCGTCGGCGCCGAAGAGCAGCCACCACACGACCGGGGCGCAGGCGAGGCGCGCGAGCGAGATGAGGTTGGGGATCGTCCACACCCGGGAGAACACACCCTCACCCACGCCTGCCAGGGTAGGTCGCCCCACGACCGCCCCCCGACACAACGGGAACATCCAGGGCGGAAGGCGTCGATCTCGGCGTGGCGCCGGGCCGATCCCCGGGCCGATCTGGGGCCGGTCTCGGGGTGCGCCGGGCGCCGGCGCCCGGCTACTGGAGCCCGAGGTACGCGCCGCCGTCGACGAGGATCGCCGAGCCGGTCACGAACCGCGCCGCGTCCGAGCAGAGGAACGCCGCGACCTGCCCGAAGTCCTCGGGACGGCCCAGCACCCCCGTCGGCACCGCGGCCGCGGCACCGCTCACATCGCCGCCGTAGAGCTCGCGGAGACGGTCGGTCGCGTGGAGCCCGGGTTGGAGCGAGTTGACCGTCACGCCGTCGGCCGCGACCTCCGACGCGAGGCTCTTGAGGAAGCCCGTGAGACCGGCTCGCGCCGTCGCCGAGAGGATGAGGTTCGGCGAGGCCTGGCGCGCCGCGATCGACGTGATCGCGAGCACGCGACCCCAGCCCTGGGCCCGCAGGTCGGGCACGACCTCCTGGCACATCGCGATCGTCGAGAGCGCGTTCAGCGCGAAGGCATCCGCGTAGGCCTGCGCGTCGGCGAAGTCGTCGAACCCACCGCCCGGCGGGCCGCCGGCGTTCCCGACCACGATGTCGAGCGCACCGAGGGCGTCGCGCGCCGCACGCACGAACCCGACCGCGCCGTGTGGCGTCGAGACGTCGGCCTGGATCCCGGTGAGGCCGTGCGCCTCGGCCGCGCCGGCCAGCCGGTCGGGGTCCCGGCCGCAGATCGCCACGGCCACACCCTCGGCCGCCAGCGACCGGGCCACCGCGAGGCCGAGGCCGGCCGAGCCCGCGGCCACCGCCGCGCGCCGGCCGGAGATTCCCAGGTCCATGGTCCGTCCTCTCTCCCTCCGCGCTAGGGGCGGTCGGGCCCGGCGCCGCCGGCCACGGGCGGCGCGCCGCCATCGGCGGGCCGGTGGATCGGGCCGTCGAGGTCACGCAGGTTGGGGGCGGGCACCCCGGCCCGGAGCGCGATGATCTCCGCGCAGATCGCGATCGCGGTCTCCTCCGGCGTGCGCGCGCCGATGTCGAGCCCGATCGGCGCCATCACCCGGGCCAGCGCGTCGTCGCCGAGGCCCGCCTCGCGGAGGCGTTCGACGCGGGTGGCGTGCGTGCGGCGCGAGCCCATCGCCCCGATGTAGCCGGCGCGCGTGGCGGTGGCCGCCACGATCGCGGGGACGTCGAACTTGGCGTCGTGGGTGAGCACGCACACGGCGTCGCGCGGGCCGAGGCGATCGGCGACCTTCTCCAGGTAGCGGTCGGGCCAGTCGTTCGCAACCTCGTCGGCCATCGGGAACCGTGCGGGCGTGGCGAACGTCGCGCGCGCATCGCAGACGGTGACCCGATAGCCCAGGAGCTTGCCGGCGCGGGCCAGCGCCGCGGTGAAGTCGACCGCGCCGAAGATGACGAGCAGCGGGGCGGGGGCGAACGACTCGATGAACACCGAGACGTCGCGGGCCCGCGCCTCGCCGTGGAGGCCGTAGTGGCGGGTCGAGGTGAGCCCCGCCTCGAGCTCCGCGAGCGCGTCGCGCGCGACGACGCGACCGAGCTCGGGGTCGCCCAGCTCGCCGAGCGGTGGGTGCCCCGGGCGCACGACCAGCTTGGCCCCGACGTTCGGACCCTCGGTGACCGTCGCCAGCGCCACGGGCTCGTCCGCGCGCAGCGCGGCACGCAGCACGTCGTAGAGCGGAGCGGAGCCGGCGGTCACCGGGCGGCTGCTCCGCTCACCAGTCGAGCTCCTCGACATAGAGGTGGATCGTGCCGCCACAGGTGAGGCCGACGGCGAAGGCCTCGTCGTCGGAGTAGCCGAACGAGATCACACCGCGCTCGCGGGTCCCGGCGAGGACGGCGAGCGCCTCGGTCACGACCGCCCCCTCCACGCAGCCGCCCGACACCGAGCCCGCGACCTCGCCGGCCTCGTTCACCACCATCGTCGCGCCCGGGTCACGCGGCCCCGACCCGTCGAGACCGACGACCCGCGCGATCGCCACCCGCTGCCCCGCGGCCCGCCAGCGGTCGATGTCGTCGAGCACCTCTCTCACGTCACTCCCCTCCTCGTCCCCATGGTCTCACCTCGCGATGACCGTCACGAGGTCCTCGAGCGCCTCGAGGGAGTGGCCCTCGACGAACTCGTCGACGAACGGCAGTGCGGCGGCCATGCCGCGCGCGAGGGGCGCGTACTCGGGGGTCGCCTTCAAGGGGTTCACCCACACCACGCGGTGGGCGACCCGCGCGAGACGGGCCATCTGCTCGGCGAGCAGGTCGGGCTCGCCCCGGTCCCAGCCGTCGGAGAGGATCACCACCACCGCGCCGCGAGCCATCCCCCGCACGCCCCAACGGTCGTTGAACTCCCGCAGGCCCTCACCGATCCGGGTGCCTCCCGACCAGTCGACGACGCGGCGTGCTGCGGCCGCGACGGCGACGTCGGGGTCGCGCGACGACAGCTCGCGGGTGATGCGCGTGAGCCGGGTGCCGAGGGCGAAGGCTTCGACCTGGGTGCGTCCCACCACCGCCGCGTGCAGGAAGCGGACGAGGGCACGCGCGTAGGGCTCCATCGATCCGCTCACGTCACAGAGCAGCACGACCCGGCGGGGGCGGGTGGACGGCCCGAGGTACGCCCGGCGCACGGGCTCGCCCCCGGCCCGCAGCGCCCGGCGGACGGTGCGGCGCACGTCGGGGCGCCCGCGCCTCGCCGGGCGGTGGCGCCGTGAGCTCCGCAGCGCCCCTGCGAGCCGCAGGTCGGCCATCAGCCGCTTCGCCTCGGCGAACTCCTCGGGCGAGTACGCCGCGAAGTCGCGCGTGCGCAACGTCTCGACGGGGCTCCAGCGCACGGTGACGGTCGGGACGGCGTCGTCACCGACGTCGGGCTCGGTCCCGGAGGCATCGTCGTCGGAACCGGCGTCGAGCGCGACCTGGATCGTCACCGGGTCGTCCACCGCGAGCGCCGCGGTCGACGTCCCGCCGAAGCAGCGCTCGAACGCGCGGTCGTACGCGGCGACGTCCTCGGGCCGGTGCACGAGCGTGGCCCGGCCCGCCCAGTAGACGTCCCCCCGCGCTCGCGGATCGACGATGCCCAGCGCTTCGGCGAACGCCACCGTCGCCCCGACCGGGACGTCGATCCCCTCGTCGCGCAGCGCGCGGGCGAACCCCACGATCAGCTGCTCGGGGGCTGTGGCCAACTCAGCCACGGGCCCGCGCGGCCTCCACGACGCGATCCAGCCCCGCGGTGCGGACGCGTTCCTGGTCCTCCCGGTACTTCAGGACCGTGCCGAGCGTGGCGTCCACGACGGGTGCGTCGACCGCGCTGCGGTCGAGGGCAACGAGTGCCTCGGTCCAGTCGATCGTCTCGGCGACACCGGGAGGCTTGTAGAGATCGAGGTCCCGCAGCGCCTCCACGGCGCCGGCCACCTGACGGGCCAGCACCTCGGGGACGTGGGGCACCTTCACGCGCAGGATCGCCAGCTCCCGCTCGAAGTCGGGGTGCTCGATCCAGTGGTAGAGGCAACGGCGCTTGAGCGCGTCGTGCACGTCGCGAGTGCGGTTCGAGGTGAGCACGACCACCGGCGGGGTCGACGCGTGGAACGTCCCCAGCTCGGGAACGGTGACCGAGTAGTCGGAGAGGATCTCGAGCAGGAACGCCTCGAACTCGTCGTCGGCCCGGTCGATCTCGTCCACGAGCAGGACGGGCGGCACCGCGCCGGTGCCGGCGATCGCCCGGAGCAGCGGGCGCCGCACGAGGAACCGCTCGGAGTAGAGCTCGTCCTCGTCGATCGCGCCGCCACCGGCTTCCACGGCGCGCAGGTGGAGCAGCTGGCGCGAGTAGTCCCACTCGTACACCGCCTGCGCGACGTCGATGCCCTCGTAGCACTGGAGCCGCAGGAACTCGCCGCCCGTCCAGCGGGCCAGGACCTTCGCGACCTCGGTCTTGCCCACACCGGCCTCCCCCTCGAGCAGGAGGGGCCGACCGAGGCGCAGGGCGAGGAAGATCGCCGTGGCCAGGCCTTCGTCGGCGACGTAGTCGTGACGGGCGAGCGCCTCGGCGACGTCGGCCACCGATCCGGGGGCGCCCGCTGATCGGGGGACGCCCGCCGATCCGGGACCCGGGCGCTCGGGAGGCGTGCTCACCGGTCGAGCGTACCGCCGGCCCGGGACCGCCCGGCTCGCTCCGCAGTCGAGTCCCGGGCGCCACGTACCCACGTCCGCTCCCCCGCCAGCGGACGGGCACGCGCGGCTCGTCGAGCGCTCGACCCGCTCGCGCTCACCAGCGCTCTCCGCCTTCGAGCGTGAGAGGCCGCTGATAGCTGACGTCGTCGTGCCCCCGAGCGCCGGTCAGGTACCCCTGGTCCGTGAAGAACGACGCCCGGAGCGCGGACGCGTCGACGGGGAACATGATCTCGACCGTGGAGCGCCGCAGCGCGATCCTCCATTCGCCGTCGCGCCGTTCGAGGCGGTCGACGTAGCGACCAC
>BTUT01000216.1:0-5780 GCA_045862935.1 Acidimicrobiia bacterium | reverse complement strand
GATGACCGACGCCGGTGGGCCCCGTGAGATCGCCGAGCGCGCCGTCCCCGGATCGGCCCGACTCGTGCCGCCCGGCGACGCCCCCGCGCTCGCCGCGGCCGTGGGGGACGCGGTCACGGCGCTCGGCCCCACCGCCGCGGCGCACCGGGCCGGCCGCCGCCCACTGCAGGCCCCCCAGCCCGAGCGCATCGCCGCCGTGCTCCGCGCCGTGGTGCGCGGGGCCGACGGGGGCTCCGGCGCGGGTTCCCGCATGGACCGGCACGCGAGACGCCGCCGGTCCGGAGCCTCTCCGCGCGAGGACTAGCGTCGCCCCAGGTCCACCGACCGGCCGCTCATCGTGCGTCGCCCCGCACCCCGGGCGGCACCGGAGCCGTCCATGCCTGCAGCCCAACCCGTGCTCCACCTCGAGGACGCCACCCGCATCGTCGCGGCGCGCGGCTTCGAGGCGGACGGCGGGCGCGGTCCGCGCCGGATGGGCATCGAGATGGAGTGGTGCACGGTCCGCCTCGACGAGCCGTCACTGCCCGCCGATTTCGACGCCGTGCAACGCGGCGCGGCTGCCGCGACGCTCCCGCACGCCAGTCGGGTGAGCTTCGAGCCCGGCGGGCAGGTGGAGCTCTCGAGCGAGGCGCTCCCCGGGCTCCTCGCGATCCCGTCGCTGCGCGCCGACGCCGCCGCGCTGGGCGCCGCCCTCCACCGCGAGGGCGTGGGCATGGTGGCCATCGGCCTCGAGCCCGGGACGCGTCGCGCCCGGTTCCTGCGCTCGCCCCGCTACGACGCGATGGAAGCCTTCTTCGACGCCGCCTCCGACGCGGGGCGCACCATGATGCGGAGCACGGCCGCCCTCCAGGTGAACCTCGACCTCGGTCCCACCTCCGAGGTCGAGGCGCGGTGGTCCCTCGTGCACGCCGTCGGTCCGGTGCTCGCCGCGACGTTCGCCCACTCGCCCTTCGCCGGTGGCCGCCCGAGCGGCTGGCGATCGACGCGGCTCGCCGTCTGGAAGCACGTCGATCCCGGCCGCACCGCCCCTGTCGCCAACGGGGTGCGAGGGCCGGAGGCGTGGGCGGCCTACGCGCTCGCCGCCGACGTGATGCTCGTCCGCCACCGCCGCGACGAGCACCTCCCGGTGCCACCGGGACTGTCGTTCGCGGAGTGGATCGCCCGGGGGCACCCCGCCGGATGGCCCGACGTCGACGACCTCGACTACCACCTCACCACCCTGTTCCCGCCCGTCCGGCCGCGGGGCTGGTACGAGCTGCGCATGATCGACGCGCTCGGTGCGCGCTGGTGGCCGGTGGCCGCCGCCGTCGCGACCGTGCTGCTCGACGATCCCGACGCGGCCGCGTGCGCGCGGCGAGCGACCGCCCCGGTGCGGGACCGTTGGGACGACGCCGCCCGTCACGGCCTCGCCCACCCCGACCTCGCCGCCGCCGCGCAGCACTGCTTCCGCGCGGCGCGATCGGCGCTCGGCCGCCGCGGCGCGGACCCGGCCACCATCGACGCGACCGGGGAATTCGAGGATCGGTTCGTGCGGCGGGGGCGCACACCGGCCGACGACCTCCTCGACGCGTGGCACCGCTCGGGGACGTTGCTCCCCCCCGCCGACAACGCATGAGCCCGACGAGCGGCGCCGTGAGCGCCGTCACCGTGGTCGATGCGCTCACGCACGCGCGCGCGAGCACCGCCGCGCTGCTCGCACCGATCGACGACGCCGACCAGCGACGACCGGTGTCGGAGCTGATGTCGCCCCTGTGCTGGGACCTCGCGCACATCGCCCACTACGAGGAGCTGTGGCTGCTGCGCGCGCTCGCCGGCGATGCCCCGACCGACCCGCGCTACGACGACCTGTACGACGCGCTCCGCCACCCTCGCAAGGAGCGCGCGGGGCTGGGGATCCTCGAGCCCGCCGCGGCCCGCGCGTTCGCCGCCGACGTGCGGGAGCGAGTTCTCGCCCACCTCCCGCGCGTCGACTTCGACGCCGACGATCCCCTCCGCCGCGACGGGTTCGTGTACGGCATGGTCGCCCAGCACGAGCACCAGCACGACGAGACGATGCTCGCCACCATCCAGCTCATGGGCGAGGGCTTCGCGCACCCCGACGCGCTCCTCGACGGTGACGACCGGCGCGGCAAGGCCCTCGTCGACGCGTCCGCCCGGGCCGCGCACCCCGGTGGTGCCGTGGTGATCGGCGCCGACTCCCGAGCGCAGCCGTGGTCCTACGACAACGAGCACGCGGCGCACACGGTCGAGCTCGCCCCGTTCACCTTCGACCGCTTCCCGGTGACCAACGGTCGCTACGCGGCGTTCGTCGACGACGGGGGCTACGACGACCCGCGCTGGTGGACCGGCGCCGGATGGCGCTGGCGCACCGGGGCTGGGCTGTCGCATCCCCAGTTCTGGCGCGGCGAAGGCGCCGGGACCTGGAGTCGACTGAGGTTCGGGCGCCGCGAGCCCCTCCCCGCCGACGAGCCGGTGCAGCACGTGTGCTGGTACGAGGCCGACGCGTTCGCCCGCTGGGCGGGTGGCCGGCTCCCGACCGAGCCCGAGTGGGAGGCGGCGGCCGAGGGTGCCAGCGCCGACCCCGACGTGGCCAACCTCGGACGTGTCCGTTGGGCACCACGCGGGATCGGGTGCTCGCCCGGCGGCGCGAGCCGGTGGGGCGGCGAGCAGATGCTCGGCGACGTCTGGGAGTGGACGGCGTCCGACTTCCGCGCGTACCCCGGCTTCGGCGCGTTCCCCTACCGCGAGTACTCCGAGGTCTTCTTCGGCGACGAGTACAAGGTGCTGCGCGGCGGGTCGTGGGCCACCGACCCGCTCGCGTGCCGCGTCACCTTCCGGAACTGGGACTTCCCGATCCGCCGTCAGATCTTCGCCGGCTTCCGTTGCGCGTACGACGCGTGAGCCCCCCGTGAGCGGGCCGGTCCGCGTGGACGTGCACCTCGGGGCCGACGACCTCGCGCGTGCGCTCGCCCGCGACGTCCGCGCCGGCCTGGGCGCAACCCCCAAGGAGCTCGCGCCGAAGTGGTTCTACGACGACCGCGGCTCGGCGCTCTTCGAGGAGATCACGCGCCTGCCCGAGTACTACCCCACCCGCACCGAGCGATCGATCCTGGTCACGCACGCACCGGAGATCGCGGCGCGCTGCGGTGCCGACACGCTCGTCGAGCTGGGCTCGGGCACCTCGGAGAAGACCCGCCTGCTCCTCGACGCCCTCGCCGCCGAGGGGTCCCTGGCGCGGTTCGCGCCGTTCGACGTGAGTGAGGCGACGCTGCGCGCGGCGGCGCGCGCCGTCGCCGACGCGTACGGCGTCGAGGTGCACGCGGTGGTCGGTGACTTCGAGCGCCACCTCGACCGGATCCCGACCGGGGGCACGCGCCTCGTCGCCTTCCTCGGCAGCACCATCGGGAACCTCACCCCCGGCGCGCGCGCCGGGTTCCTCGGTCGCGTGGCCGGCGGGCTCGCGCCCCACGACACGTTCCTCCTCGGGACCGACCTCGTGAAGGATCCGGCCCGCCTCGTCGCCGCCTACGACGATCCGGCCGGCGTCACCGCGGCGTTCAACCGCAACGTCCTCACGGTCATCAACCGGGAGCTCGACGCCGGCTTCGACCCCGGGTCGTTCGAGCACGTGGCTCGCTGGGACGCGGACGCCGAGTGGATCGAGATGTGGCTGCGGACCCCGCACGCGCAGACGGTCGAGATCGGCGCGCTCGACCTCGAGGTCCACTTCGCCGCGGGAGAGGCCGTCCGCACGGAGATCAGCGCGAAGTTCCGCCGGCCGCTCGTGGAGTCCGAGCTGCGCGCCGCGGGCCTCGAGCCGCTCGCCTGGTGGACCGACCCCGCGGGTGACTTCGCGCTCTCCCTCGCCCGCCCCGCTGGCCCCCGGATTTCCACTACGTAGATAGTGTTATTAGAATCGGGGGATGGCTCCCCTCCTCGAGCTCGACGAGCTGCACGTCGCGGTCGACGGCACCGAGATCCTGCGCGGCGTCTCACTCGTGGTCGGCGACGGCGAGGTGCACGCGCTCATGGGGCCCAACGGCTCCGGGAAGTCGACCCTCGCCAAGACCCTGCTCGCCGACCCCGGCTACGAGGTCACCGCCGGGAGGATCCTCTTGCGCGGCGAGGACGTCACGGCGCTCGGGCCCGACGGGCGGGCAGCGCGCGGCATGTTCCTCGGCTTCCAGCACCCCGAGGCGATCTCCGGCGTGAGCGTCCTCAACTTCCTCCGCCAGGCGATGGCCAACCGCAAGGGCATCGACAACTTCTCCGTCCTCGAGGTGCGCATGGCGCTGCTCCAGTGGACGAAGCGCCTGGGGATGGACGACCGGTTCGTCTCCCGTCACCTCAACGAGGGCTTCTCGGGCGGTGAGCGCAAGAAGAACGAGATCCTCCAGATGGCGATGCTCGAACCCGACTTCGCGGTGCTCGACGAGACCGACTCCGGGCTCGACATCGACGCGCTCGTCGACGTGGCCCGGGCCATCCGGGAGGTGCGGGCCGAGCGACCGGCGCTGGGCATCCTGCTCATCACCCACTACCAGCGCATCCTCGACCACGTCGCACCCGACCGCGTGCACGTCCTGCTCGACGGGCGCATCGCGGTGAGCGGTGGCCTCGAGGTCGCGACCCGGCTCGAGCAGGAGGGCTTCGACTCCGTCCGTGCGGGGGTGCCGGCGTGACCGGCTCGACGCTCGACGTCGCCCGCATCCAGGCCGACTTCCCGATCCTGAAGCGCATGGTGAACGGCAAGCGCCTCGTGTACCTCGACTCGGCGTCCTCGTCGCAGAAGCCGCTGCCCGTGCTCGAGGCGATGGACCGCATCCACCGGGAGTGCTACGCCAACGTGCACCGCGGCGTCTACACGATCGCCGAGGAGGCCACGGCGGCGTTCGAGGCCGCCCGGGCGAAGGTCGCGCGCTTCGTGGGCGCCGCCGAGGATCGCGAGATCGTCTTCACGCGCAACGCCACCGAGGCGATCAACCTCGTCGCGTACTCGTGGGCACGCGCGAACCTCCGCGAGGGCGACGTGATCGTGCTCAGCCATCTCGAGCACCACGCGAACGTCGTGCCCTGGCACATCCTCCGGGCGGAGCGGGGGGTGGAGCTGCGCTGGATCCCCCTCACCCCCGACCAGCGACTCGACCTCACCGACCTCGATCGCCTGCTCGACGGCGCGTCGCTGCTCGCGGTGACCGCGATGTCGAACGTGACCGGGACGATCGTCGACGTGGCGCGCCTCGCGACCGCGGCCCGCGCCGCGGGCGCCCACGTGCTCGTCGACGCCTGCCAGGCGGTGCCGCAGGTCCCGGTGGACGTGCCGGCGTGGGGCGCCGACTTCGTGGCGTTCTCGTCGCACAAGATGCTCGGACCTACGGGGATCGGCGCCCTGTGGGCGCGCGCCGAGCTCCTCGAGGCGATGCCACCGTTCCTCGGCGGCGGCGAGATGATCCGCGACGTCACCACCGAGGGGTTCTCGACCAACGACATCCCCTGGAAGTTCGAGGCCGGCACCCCGGCGATCGTCGAGGCCGTGGGCTTCGGCGCGGCGGTCGACTACCTCGACGCGATCGGGATGGCCGAGGTGCGGGCCCACGAACGAGCGCTCACCCGCTACGCGCTCGACGCGCTCACCGGCCGGTTCGGGGCCGAGCTCACGGTGTACGGGCCGATGGACGCCGACGCCCGCGGCGGCGTCGTGTCGTTGCACATAGACGGCATCCATGCGCACGACGAGTCGCAGGTGGTCGACGAGGAGGGGGTGTGCGTGCGAGCCGGGC
>BTUT01000215.1:0-5801 GCA_045862935.1 Acidimicrobiia bacterium | reverse complement strand
CGGCCGCGCGCGCCGGGTGCGGCCCGCGGCGCCGGCCTACCCCGTGGTCCCGAGGAGGCTGACGACCTCGTGCAGGGCGCGCACGCGCACGACTCCGGCCTCGGGATGGTGGTCGTAGGGGTCGACGAGGACGGGGTGGACCCCGGCCGCGCGTGCGCCCGCGACGTCGGCGGCCGGGGTGTCGCCGACGTGCACGGCGTGCTCGGGCGCCACGCCCAGGGCGTCGAGGGCGAGCCGGAAGATCGCGGGGTCGGGCTTCGACACGCCGACCACGCCCGAGTCGACCACCGCGCCGACCTCGACGCCCGGGCCCGGGCCGACCTGGCAGATCCCGTCGCGCCGGAGCTGCTCCTCGACGGTCCCGTCGGCGTTCGACACCACGGCGATCCGCACGCCGAGCGCCGCGAGGTCGCGCAGCGCCGACCGGGCGCCGGGAACCTCGCGCGTCCACACGTCGCCTCGCCCGAACTCTTCGAGCAGCACGGTGCGGGCGTGGTCGAGGTGGGGCTCCGCCACGCCGTGGACCCGCGCGTAGGCGAGGTTGTAGGCGTGCCACACGCTGTGGTCGGAAGTGAAGTCGTCGGTTGCCGCGACGCCCGCGTAGTGGGCGCGGTCGAGATCCTCGTGGTCGGCGTCCACACCGATGCGGGCGAGCGCGGCTCTCATCCGGTCGTGGTCCGGGAGGTAGACGACTCCGCCGAGGTCGATGAGGACGGCGTCGACTCGCGCCCAGGGCAGCACCGGCATCGGCTCCGCACCGTACCTCGAGCGCTCGGGAGGACCGGACCACGCCCGGCCACCGGCCGGCCAGCGCGCCGGCCACCTCCCGGGCGGCTCGCCCCGGAGGCTCGCGCCAAACACCGGGGGTCGCGCCAGCCGGGCGGCTACCTTGCCTCGCATGGAGTTCCGCCGGATCAACGGGCTGCCGCCCTACGTGTTCGCCGCCATCGACTCGCTCAAGATCGAGGCGCGCCGGGCCGGCGAGGACGTGGTCGATCTGGGCTTCGGCAACCCCGACCTCCCGTCGCCCGACGTCGCCGTCGACAAGCTCGTGGAGGCGGTGCGGAACCCTCGCAACCACCGCTACTCGCTGAGCAAGGGGATCCCGAAGCTGCGCGCCGCGGTCTGTCACCTCTACCACCGCCAGTTCGGCGTCGAGCTCGATCCCGAGACCGAGGCCTGCATCTCGATCGGCGCGAAGGAGGGCTTCTCGCACCTCATGTGGGTGCTCCTCGGACCGGGTGACGCCGCGCTCGTGCCGAGCCCCTCGTACCCCATCCACATCTGGGGGCCGATCCTCGCCGGCGCCGAGGTGCGTCACGTCCGCCTCGGCCCCGACCAGGACTTCTTCGCGAACCTGCTCGAGGGGTGGGAGGACTCCTGGCCACGGCCCAAGGTGATCGTGCTGTCCTTCCCGCACAACCCCACCACCGCGTGCGTCGACCTCGCGTTCATGGAGCGCATGGTCGACTTCGCCCGTGAGCGCGACGTGCTCCTCGTCCACGACTTCGCGTACGCCGATCTCGGCTTCGACGGCCATGTCCCGCCGTCGATCCTGCAGGTGCCAGGCGCGAAGGACGTGGCCGTCGAGCTGTACACGCTCACGAAGTCGTTCTCGATGGCGGGGTGGCGCGTCGGCTTCCTCGTCGGCAACGCCGAGGTCGTCGGGGCGCTCGCCAAGATCAAGAGCTACCTGGACTACGGCACGTTCCAGCCCATCCAGATCGCGGCGACCGTGGTGATGAACGAGCTGCCCGACTACCCCAAGGAAGCGAACGAGGTCTACCGGTCGCGTCGCGACGCGCTCGTCGACGGCCTCGCACGCGTGGGCTGGTCCATCGAGAAGCCGAAGGGCACGATGTTCGTCTGGGCGCCGATCCCGGAGCCCTACGAGGAGATGGGCAGCCTCGAGTTCGCCAAGATGCTCGTGAAGGAGGCGAAGGTCGCGGTCTCGCCGGGCATGGGCTTCGGCCCGGGGGGCGAGGGCTTCGTGCGCTTCGCCCTCGTCGAGAACGAGCAGCGCATCAACCAGGCGGTACGGGGCATCCGCCGCGCACTCCCCAAGCTCGGCTGACCTTGTTTGGACTCTTTCCGGCGCTCTCGCGCCGCTAGGTGTCCAAACAGTGGGTGAGGGCGCGGCGCCAGCGTTCGTGGCCCGCGTGGACCGATGCGGTCGTGGCGGCGTCCGTCGATGGTGAGAAGCGCCCGTCGTCGCGCCAGTGGGCGGCGACGTCGTCCACGCCGTCCCAGAGCCCCTCGGCGAGACCCGCCAGGAACGCGGCGCCGAGGGCCGTCGTCTCCCGCACAGCGGAGCGGCAGACCTCCACCCCGAGCACGTCGGCCTGGAACTGGCAGAGGAGGTCCATCACGCTGGCCCCACCGTCGATGCGCAGGGACTCGATCGGACGGCCGGCGGCACCCGTCATGGCCTCGACGACATCGCGGGTCTGCCACGCCATCGCCTCGACCGCGGCGCGCACCAGGTGCGCGCGCGTGGTGCCGCGGGTGAGCCCCGTGATGGTGCCGCGGGCGTGCGGGTCCCAGTGGGGAGCGCCCAGACCCGTGAGTGCGGGCACGAACACCACGCCGCCGGTGTCGGGGACCGACTCGGCGAGCGGGCCCGCGTCCGACGAGCGCTCGAGGAGGCCGAGGCCGTCGCGCAGCCACTGGATCGCCGCACCGGTCACGAACACCGCGCCCTCGAGCGCGTAGGTCGTGGTGCTGCCGAGCTGCCAGGCGACGGTGGTGAGCAGGCCGTCCACCGGCGGGGGCAGTGCGGCCCCGACGTTCATGAGCACGAACGAGCCGGTGCCGTAGGTGTTCTTGGTCTGACCGGGAGCCACGCAGGCCTGGCCGAAGAGCGAGGCCTGCTGGTCCCCGGCGATCCCGCTCAACGGGACGCGCAGCCCGGCGGCCCGCGCGGGCACCGTGGTGGCGAACCGTCCAGCGCTGGGGCGGACCTCGGGCAGGCATCGCAGCGGGACGCCGAAGAGCTCGGCGAGCTCCGTGCTCCACGCGCCCGCGGCGATGTCGAAGAGGAGGGTGCGACTCGCGTTCGACGGCTCCGTCACGTGCGCGCCGCCGTCGGGCCCGCCGGTGAGGTTCCAGGCGAGCCAGGAGTCGACGGTACCGACCGCCAGGTCGTCGTCCGTCGGCACGCCACCGTCGGCTAGGAGCCACGCCAGCTTGGTGGCCGAGAAGTAGGGATCGAGGACCAGTCCGGTCCGGGCTCGCACCTCGGGCAGATGACCGGCGTCGCGCAGGTGCTCGCAGGCCGAGGCGGTGCGCCGGTCCTGCCAGACGATCGCGCGATGACGCGGGCGACCGGTGCGACGGTCCCAGGCCACCACGGTCTCGCGCTGGTTCGTGATGCCGATCGCCGCGACGGACTCGCCGGTCGCGGCGACCGACGCCGCGACCTCGCCGAGCGTGGCCTGCACGGCCGCGAGGATGTCGTCGGCGTCGTGCTCCACCCACCCGGGTCGCGGGAAGTGCTGGGGGAACTCGCGGTAGGCCATCGCGCCGGGCCGTCCGTCCGCGTCGACGGCCATGGTCCGAACCCCGGTCGTGCCGGCGTCGATCGCGAGGACGACGGCCATGGGTCAGGCGGCGCGCGTGAGCGATCGCACCGACGCGCCGAAGGCCCGTCCGAGGGTGCGGTGCCGCGGCCGCCACTCGATCACGAAGTCCGACCCGTCGGCGGTGCGGATCTGGTGTTGCAGGAGCGCGATGCGCTGGCGCTCCGCGAGGAGGGTGAGCGACTCGAAGCGCCGCGCGAGCGCGACGTCGTCGCTGCGCAGGCGCCGGAACCTTCGCCTGCCGAACAGCACGACCCGGCGATCGGTGAGCCAGACGTCGTACTGGTGGCGCCCGAGGAAGAGCAGGGGAACGTGCTTGCGCCGGGCCGCGGCCCAGCACCGCCCCCGACCGGCGACCTCCTCGTCCGCGTCGAGGACCCGCTCGACGGCGGTTCGCATCTGAGCGCTGCGCGACGGCCGGGCCACGGGGCCGCAGGCTAACGCTTGCCCGCCCGACCCGGCGCTCGTGGGCTGGAGGTCCTCACCCGCGATGATGGTGCACGAGCGAGATGGGGGTGTGATGAGGATCGGAGTGCTCACCGGCGGGGGAGACTGCCCGGGGCTCAACGCGGTGATCCGCGCGCTGGTGCGTCGCGGCGAGCTCGAGCTCGGGCACGAGCTCGTCGGGTTCCGCCACGGCTGGCGTGGTCTGATCGAGGACGAGCCCATGGAGCTGTCGGTCGCCACGACGCGCGGCATCCTGCACCGGGGCGGCACGATCCTCGGCACCTCACGCACCAACCCGTACCAGGGAGACGGCGGAGCCGTCGAGGCGGTGAAGGCCACGCTCGCCCGCCACGGCGTGGACGCGCTCGTGGCGATCGGCGGTGAGGACACCCTGGGTGTGGCTTCGCGGCTCGGGCGCGAGGGGGTCCACGTCGTCGGCGTGCCGAAGACGATCGACAACGACCTGTCGGCCACCGACGTGACGTTCGGCTTCGACACCGCGGTGCAGGTCGCGGTCGAGGCGATCGACCGGCTCCACACCACGGCCGAGAGCCACGACCGCGTGATGGTCGTCGAGGTGATGGGCCGGCACGCGGGATGGATCGCCCTGTGGTCGGGGATCGGCGGCGGTGCCGACGTCGTGCTCATCCCGGAGCGGCCGTTCGACATCGACGCGGTGTGCGCCCGCCTCCAGGCTCGACACGCGAGCGGCCCGAGCTTCTCGATCGTCGTCGTGGCGGAGGGCGCCACCCCGGTCGAGGGCACGATGGTCCTCCAGGAGCAACGCCTCGACGCGTTCGGCCACGTGCGCCTCGGCGGGATCGGCAACCGGCTCGCCCCCGAGATCGAGGCGCGGACGGGCTTCGAGACACGTGTGACCGTGCTCGGGCACGTGCTGCGGGGCGGCACCCCCACCGCGTTCGACCGCGTGCTCGCCACGCGCTTCGGCCTCGAGGCGGCCGCGGCGGTGGACGAACGCGACTTCCAGACCATGGTGGCGCTCCAGGGCACGCGCGTCGTGCGGGTGCCGATCGAGGACGCGGTCCGAGAGCTCAAGACCGTGGGGACGGACCTGCTCGCCACGATGCGGGTGTTCCTGGGCTGAGGCGGGCGAGCATCCCGGGTGGGCGCGCGACCCTCGCGTGCGGCGCCCGGCTCGCCGCGAGCGGGCGCCGCGCACCGCGGGTCGCCGTGGCGACCCTGCGGTAGCGTCGGCCCCGATGATGCCGACGTCGCTCGAGGCGCTCCTGGCGTTGCTCGACCTCGAGTCGCTCGAGGTCAACCTGTTCCGAGGGCTGAGCCCCGAGACGCCGCACCAGCGGGTCTTCGGCGGGCAGGTCGCCGCGCAGGCGCTCGTGGCCGCAGGGCGCACCGTCGAGCCGGACCGGCCCGTGCACTCCCTCCACTCCTACTTCCTGCGACCGGGTGATCCCTCGATCCCGATCGTCTACGAGGTCGATCGCATCCGGGACGGGAAGAGCTTCACGACCCGCCGGGTCGTCGCGATCCAGCACGGGCGCGCGATCTTCAACCTCGCGGCGTCGTTCCAGATCGTGGAGCCGGGCCCCGACCACGCGATGGCGATGCCGACGGTGCCCAGCCCCGACGAGCTGCCGACCATCCGCGAGCGCGTCGCGGCGAACACCGACCGCTTCTCGGAGGAGGCGCTGTCGTGGCTCGAGCGCGCGACCCCGCTCGAGTCGCGGCCCGTGCAGGACCCCAACTGGCTCCGACCCGCGGAGCGGGAGCCCACCCAGGACCTGTGGTTCCGGACGC
>BTUT01000214.1:0-5809 GCA_045862935.1 Acidimicrobiia bacterium | reverse complement strand
GGACCGGGCGAGCCGAAGAGCGCGCCGCGCGGCTGGATCCCGTCCGCCAGGTCGCCGGGGCGGTCCGAGCGCCAGTCGGCCGCGGCCGGGAGCGTCACGCCCGGCGCCAGCGTGGGCTCGTTGCGGGGCAGCGCCTCCGGGGGCGTGGCGAAGAAGGGGTCGGTCGACATCGGCGGGGGTCCTCGGGTCGGGCCGGGTCGGGCCGGGTCTGGATCAGCTGGGAGCGAGCGACGGGTCGCGCTCGGCCGCGAGCAGGAGACCGTAGACGAGCGAGTCGTACATCGCCTGCCACGACGCCTCGATGATGTTCTCGCTCACCCCGATGGTGGTCCACGTGCGATCGCCGTTCGTGGAGTCGATCAGCACGCGGGTCACGGCGCCGGTTCCCTTCGCGGTGTCGAGCACGCGCACCTTGTAGTCGGTGAGGTGGACGCGGTCGAGCGCGGGGAACCGGCTCCCCAGCGCTCGGCGCAGCGCGCCGTCGAGCGCGTTGACCGGACCGTTGCCCTCGGCGGTGGCGATCACCCGCTCCCCACCCACATGGACCTTGATGGTCGCCTCGGTGGCGACCCCGCCCCCCGCCTCGTCGGTGATGACCCGGAACGACTCGACCGAGAACCAGCCCTGCGACCAGCCGGTCGCGCTCCGCATGAGCAGCTCGAGCGAGGCGTCGGCCACCTCGAAGTGGTAGCCCTCGTGCTCCATCCGCTTCAGCGTGTCGACGACCTCGGAGACCTGGGGCCCGTCGAGCTCGAGCCCGAGCTCCTTGGCCTTGAGCAGGATCGTCGACTTGCCCGCCAGCTCGGACACCACGAACCGGGTGCCGTTGCCGACGTCGCCGGGGGGCACGTGCTCGTAGGCGTCGGGACGCTTGGCGATCGCGCTGACGTGGAGCCCGGCCTTGTGCGCGAAGGCCGACTCACCCACGTACGGAGCCTGCGGGTTGAGGGCCATGTTGACGAGCTCGGCGATGTGGTGGGCCACCGGGGTGAGGCGGTCGAGGCGATCACGAGGGATCGTCTCGATCCCCATCTTCAGGGTGAGGTTGGGGATGATCGTGGTGAGGTTGCAGTTGCCGGTGCGCTCGCCGTAGCCGTTGATCGTGCCCTGCACCTGCACGGCACCGCCGAGCACACCGGCGATCGCGTTGGCGACCCCCGTTCCCGCGTCGTCGTGGAGGTGCACCGCCACGCCGACGTCGCTGCCGAAGTAGGCGACGACCTCACCCACCACGCGCTGGATCTCGTGCGGCAGCGTGCCGCCGTTGGTGTCGCACAGCACGAGGCGCGTGGCCCCGCGCTGCGCGGCGGCCTCGAGCACGCGGAGGCTGAACTCCGGGTTGCGCCGGTAGCCGTCGAAGAAGTGCTCGGCGTCGAAGAAGACCTCGCGGCCCGCCGCGGTGAGGAACTCGACGGAGTCACCCACCATCGCCACGCCTTCGTCGAGCGTGGTCTGGAGGGCCTCGGTGACGTGGTAGTCCCAGCACTTCCCCACGATGCAGACGACGGGCGTCCGCGCGTCGAGGAGGCACCGCAGCGTCTCGTCGCTGTCGACCTTGCCCTTCACCCGCCGGGTCGACCCGAACGCCACGAGCGTGCTGTGCGCGAGGTGCAGCTCGGTCACCGCACGCCGGAAGAGCTCGTCGTCCTTCGGGTTCGCGCCCGGCCAGCCGGCCTCGACGTAGTCGACGCCGAGCCAGTCGAGCTGCTCCGCGATCCGGAGCTTGTCGTCGACGGTGAGCGAGATCCCCTCGAGCTGCGAGCCGTCGCGCAACGTCGTGTCGTAGATCTCGACGCGGCGCGGGGCGCTAGACATGTTCCAGCCACCCGCGATAGGCCTCGACCTGACCGCGCACCGCCGCGGCGTAGGTCTCCTGGATCTTTCGGGTGATCGGACCGGGGTCGCCGATCTCGCGATCGTCGATCGACCGGATCGGCACCACCTCCGCGGCAGTGCCCGTGAGGAAGGCCTCGTCGCACGTGTAGAGGTCGCTGCGCAGGATGTTGCCCGTGTGCACCTCGTACCCGAAGTCGCGCGCGATGCGGGTGACGGAGTCCTGGGTGATGCCCGCGAGCGCGCCCGCGGCGGTGGGCGGCGTGGTGATGAGCCCGTCGTCGACGATGAAGATGTTCTCCCCGGTGCACTCGCTCACGTAGCCCTGCGGAGAGAGCAGGATGGCCTCGTCGTAGCCCGCCTTCAGCGCCTCGACCTTCGCCATCTGCGAGTTGATGTACATCCCGGTGCCCTTCGCAGCGGGCGGCATCGCGTTGGGGCTGTGGCGCTGCCACGACGACACCTTCATGCGAACCCCACGCGCGGTCCCCTCGTCGCCCAGGTACGCCCCCCACGGCCACACCGCGATCGCCACCTGCACCGGGCAGGGCAACGGGTTGAGGCCCATCTCGCCGTACCCGAGGTACACGATTGGACGGATGTAGCACGACGGCAACCCGTTGACCCGCACCGTCTCCTTCGTGGCGTCGATGATCTCCTCGACGGTGAACGGGATGTCGATCATGAAGATCTTCGCCGACGCGAAGAGGCGCTCGATGTGCTCGGTGAGCCGGAACACGGCCGGGCCGTCGGCGGTCTCGTAGGCGCGGATGCCCTCGAACACGCCACAGCCGTAGTGCAGCGTGTGCGTGAGCACGTGGACGTTGGCGTCGTGCCAGTCCACGAGGCGGCCGTCCATCCAGATCTTCTCGGTCGGGTTGATGGGCATCGCGTGGGCCTTTCGTCTACAGCGCGCCGGCGATCGCATCGCCGATCTCGGTGGTGGGGCCGGTGAACGCGTCGGTCGCCGCGACCGCCTCGCGCACCCGGTGGGCGGCGTCGGTCTCGCCGAGGAACTCCAACATCATCGCGGCCGAGATCACGGCCGCTCGCGGATCGGCGGTGCCCCGGCCGGCGATGTCGGGCGCCGAGCCGTGCACCGGCTCGAACAGCGACGGGCCCGTGCGGGCCGGGTTGAGGTTCCCCGAGGCCGCTCTCCCGATCCCTCCGGCGATGGCCCCCCCGAGGTCGGTGAGGATGTCGCCGAAGAGGTTGTCGGTGACGACGACGTCGTAGCGCCCCGGATCCTGCACGAAGTAGATGCAGGCGGCATCCACGTGGTGGTACGCGGTGTCGACCTCGGGGTGGTCGGCGGCGACGTCGCGGAACGCCCGCTCCCACAGGTCGCCGGCGAACGTGAGCACGTTGGTCTTGTGCACCAGCGTGACGTGCCTGCGGTCGCGGGAGCGAGCGAGGTCGAACGCGAAGCGCAGGCAACGCTCCACGCCGTGACGGGTGTTCACCGAGCCCTGCGTGGCGACCTCGAACGGGGTCCCCTTGCGCAGGAACCCGCCCTCGCCCGCGTAGGTGCCCTCGGTGTTCTCGCGCACGACGAGCATGTCGACACCGTCGTTCAGCGCGCTCGGACCGGCCACGAACGGCCGCAGGTTCACGTAGAGATCGAGCTCGAAGCGCAGGCGCAGCAGCAGCCCGCGCTCGATCACGCCCGGTGGCACCTCGGGCGTCCCCACCGCGCCGAGCAGCACGGCGTCGAGGCCCCGGATCGCCTCGAGGTCCTCGTCGGGGAGCACGGCTCCGTCGCGCAGGTAGCGCGCGCCGCCGAGGTCGAACGGCACGGGCTCGTACGCCACGCCCGCGGCGCGGACGACCTTCTCGGCCTCCGCCACGACCTCGGGACCGATCCCGTCACCGCCGATGATGCCGATCCGGTGGGTCACTCGCGTTCCTCTCGGGCTGGTCTGGGAAATGAAAAACCGCCCACCGAGGTGGACGGTCGGAGCGAACGCCGGGGGCGGCGTTCGTCAGGGGATGACGATGACGGTCGAAGCGCGGCGCACGTCCATTCGCCGCCCATTCTCGCAGGCCGAGGGGGGCCGCGGCAAACGGGAACCGTGCGGGGCGCGCCTGTACGCTCGGCCGGTGGACGGAACGCACCTCTCGCCCCAGGCCCACGCGCGCCTCGAAGAAGAGCTCGCATGGCGCAGCGGCCCCCGCCGCAAGGAGATCTCCCTGTGGATCGAGCGGGCGCGCGAGCACGGTGACATCCGCGAGAACGCCGACTACGACGCCGCCAAGAACGAGCAGGGGCACAACGAGGCCCGGATCCGCCACCTCGACGCGCTGCTGAAGACGGCGGTGATCCTCGAGGGCGGGACCGACGACGTGGTCGCACCCGGCGTGGTCGTCGAGATCCTGATGGACGGCGACGACGAGCCGATCGCGTACCTGGTGGGCTCGATCGAGGAGCGCCACGAGGACTACGAGGTGCTCTCGGTGTCGTCGCCGCTGGGCCAGGCCCTCCTCGGCAGCGAGGTCGGTGCGGTCGTCACCTACGAGGGCCCGCGCCGCTCGATGTCGGTCGAGGTCGTCGGCATCCGGGTCCCCTCGTAGCGGAGGGCACGCCGCGACGCACCGGCGAGTCGGGGGCGCCTGCCACAATCGGTGGATGGCGCAGACGCTCTCCGAGAAGGTCTGGGACCGCCACGTCGTGCATCGCGGCGCCGGTGAGCCCGACCTGCTCTACATCGACCTCCACCTGGTGCACGAGGTCACGTCGCCCCAGGCGTTCGACGGCCTGCGGATGCACGGTCGCACGGTGCGCCGCCCCGACCTCACCGTGGCGACGATGGACCACAACGTCCCCACCCTCGACATCGACCAGCCGATCGCCGACCCGATCTCGCGTCAGCAGGTGGAGGTGCTCGCCCGCAACTGCGAGGAGTTCGGCATCCGTCTCTACCCGATGGGCGACCCGGGCACGGGCATCGTCCACGTCATCGGGCCCGAGCAGGGCCTGACCCTGCCGGGGATGACCGTCGTCTGCGGCGACAGCCACACCTCGACGCACGGCGCGTTCGGGGCGCTGGCCTTCGGCATCGGCACGAGCGAGGTCGAGCACGTCCTCGCCACCCAGACGCTCCCCCAGGCGCGGCCGCGCTCGATGGCGATCACCGTCGAGGGCGACCTCCCCCCGGGCGTGACCGCGAAGGACGTGGTGCTCTCGATCATCGCCCGGATCGGTACCGGCGGCGGCGTGGGCTCGATCATCGAGTACCGCGGCTCGGCGATCCGTGGGCTCTCGATGGAGGGCCGCATGACGGTGTGCAACATGTCGATCGAGGCCGGTGCCCGTGCGGGGATGATCGCGCCCGACGACACGACGTTCGCCTACCTCGAAGGGCGGCCGTTCGCCCCGAGCGGTGTCCAGTGGGAGGCCGCCCTCGACGACTGGCGATCACTGCGCAGCGATGCCGGCGCGGTGTTCGACCAGGAGGTCCTCGTCGACGCCGCGACGCTGCGCCCGTCGGTCAGCTGGGGGACGAACCCCGCACAGGTCGTCTCGATCGACGCGAGCGTCCCCGATCCACACGACTTCCCCGAGGCGGCGCAGCGCGTCGCCGCGGAGCACGCGCTGCGCTACATGGGGCTCACGCCCGGCACCCCCATGCGCGAGGTGCCGGTCGACACGGTGTTCATCGGCTCGTGCACCAACTCGCGCATCGAGGACCTGCGCGCCGCCGCCGAAGTGCTGCGGGGTCGCACCGTGAGGCACGGCCTGCGCGCGCTCGTGGTCCCCGGCTCGATGAAGGTCAAGGCCGAGGCCGAGGCCGAGGGCCTCGACCGCGTGTTCGTGGACGCCGGCTTCGAGTGGCGCGAGCCCGGGTGCTCGATGTGCCTGGCGATGAACCCCGACAAGCTCGCGCCCGGGGAGCGCGCCGCCTCGACGTCGAACCGCAACTTCGAGGGCCGCCAGGGCAAGGGCGGTCGCACGCATCTCGTCAGCCCGGCGGTCGCG
>BTUT01000213.1:0-5829 GCA_045862935.1 Acidimicrobiia bacterium | reverse complement strand
ACCTTCCGGTCGAGGACCTGCGTGCGGAGTTCGACGCCGTCGTGCTCGCAGGCGGCGCCACCGCGTGGCGTGACCTCCCGATCCCCGGACGTGAGCTCCGCGGGATCCACCAGGCGATGGAGTACCTCCCGGGCGCCAACCGAGTGCAGGAGGGCGACCTCGCCGAGCCGCCGATCACCGCCGCGGGCAAGCGTGTGGTGATCATCGGGGGTGGCGACACCGGTGCCGACTGCCTCGGGACCGCGCACCGCCAGGGCGCACGCTCGGTGCACCAGTTCGAGATCCTGCCCCGCCCGCCCGACGAGCGCGTGACCACCAACCCGTGGCCCACGTTCGCGAACATCTTCCGGATCACCTCCGCCCACGAGGAGGGCGGGGAGCGCGTCTACAGCGTGAACACCGAGCGGTTCGTCGGCGACGACGACGGCAACGTGCGCGCGCTCGTCGCGCACCAGGTCGAGATGGTCGACGGGCGGTTCGAGAAGATCGAGGGCACCGACTTCGAGCTCCCGTGCGAGCGGGTGTTCCTCGCGATGGGCTTCCTCGGTCCGCAGCGCGAAGGCATGATCGAGCAGCTCGGCGTCGAGCTCGACGAGCGGGGGAACGTCAAGCGCGACGCTCGCTTCGAGTCCAGCGTGCCGGGTGTGTTCGTCTGCGGTGACATGGGCCGCGGGCAGAGCCTGATCGTGTGGGCCATCGCCGAGGGTCGGTCGTGCGCGGCGAGCGTCGACGAGCACCTGATGGGTCGCTCGCTCCTGCACGCACCCATCCCACCGACCGCGCGCCCGCTGGTCTGACGCCGCAGCCCACCGACCATTGACCACGCGCGACGGCATGTGTCGCGAGATGTCACATGCTCGCCGGCCGATCGGGGCTGAGGCGGACTACCGGTAGTCTCGAGCGCATGGCCCGCTCCCGGGCCGTGGTCGTGGCCACCCTGGCCGTCGCCTCGGTGCTCGGGAGCTCGGTGCTGGGGTGGTGGCTGGGAGGGATCGACCGCGCGTCCCGTCCGTCCGCTCGCGTCGTCGAGGTGATCGACGGCGACACGATCGTCGTGGCGTTCGCCGGCGGCGCCACGGACACGGTGCGGCTGCTCGGCGTCGACACTCCCGAGACGAAGCACCCGACGAAGGGCGTGGAGTGCTTCGGGCCGGAAGCCGCCGCGTTCACGACCCGGCGCCTGCTCGGGCGAGTGGTCACGCTCGAAAGCGACGTCGAGCGTCGCGACGTCTACGGGCGGCGCCTCGCGTACGTGGAGCGCGACGGCACGCTCTTCAACGACGAGCTGGTACGACGTGGGTACGCGCGGTTCATGGTGATCCCGCCCAACGACGCCCACGGCCGCGCGCTGCTCTCGGCCGAGCTCGAGGCCCGCCGCGAGCGGCGTGGGCTCTGGGCGGACTGCTGAGCCCGTCGCGCGCACCGCGTTCCGAGATGTCAGCGTGCGACGGACGAACTCGCGGCCACGATCCTCAAGACCGCGTCGCCGTGGCGCTCGGCCCTCACGGGGCCGATGCCCGAGATGGCGAGCAGCTGGTTGCGTGAGGAGGGCCGCGCGGTGGCGATGCCCTGCAGCGTCGCGTTGTCGAAGATCACGTAGGCCGGCACAGCCGCGACGCGCGCCTGGTTGCGTCGCCACTCCACGAGCGCGCCGAACAGCTCGGCGTCGGCCGGCGTGAGCGTGTCGGCGGGACCCGACCTCGGGTCGGTGAGCTTCGCCCGCGCCGCCGCGACCGCCCGAGTCGCCGCGCGGGCCGGTCGTGCGTCGGCGGGCCCCTCGGGCGCTCCGCCGGTCCAGGACGCCTCGATCGGCGCGATCCACGGGCTCCGCTGACGCTTGACCACGCGGCCGCCGACCGTGCGGCTGCGAGCCAGGCTGAGGTGCAGCGCGCGCTCGGCGCGAGTGAGCGCGACGTACAGCAGCCGCCGCTCCTCGGCCTTCTCGTCCGGCGAGTCGGCGTGGCTGATCGGCACGAGCCCGCGTTCGAGGCCGGTCACGAACACCTCACGGAACTCCAGGCCCTTCGCGCGGTGGAAGGTGAGGAGCTCGACCGCGTCGATGTCGACCGGCGCGTCGTCTCGCAGGGTGGCGGTGAGGAACGCGAGGAACCCGTCGATGGTCGCGTGCGCGCCGTCGGCGTCGACGTACTGGTCGCCGAGGCGGACGAGGGCATCGACATGCTCACGGTGCTCCTCGTTGCCCTCCTCGCTGGCGAGTGCGTCGAGGTGCGCGCGAAGCGGTGCGTGGGGCGCGAGCGTCACGACCCGGCGGAGGTCGCCGAGCGCGGCCTTGACCTCGGGGCGGTCGAGGAACCGCGCGGCGCCACGCACGCGGTACGGGATCTCGGCCCGCCCGAGGGCCTCCTCGAACGCGGCCGACTGCGCGTTCGTGCGGTAGAGCACCGCCAGCTCCGACCATGGTGTGCCGCCGGTGTGCGCGTCGCGCAGCGCCTGCGCGACGCCGCGGGCCTCGGCGTCCTCGTAGGGGTAGTCGGTGACGCGCGGCGAGGGGCCCGCCGCCGAAGCGGCGTGCACCCCGGCCCGCCGCCGTCCGCCGTCGGCGAGGAGCGCCTCGGCCGCGGCGACGATCTGGGGTGAGCAGCGGTAGTTGGTGCGCAGGTGCACCACCTGCCCGCCGGGAAAGGTGCGCGGGAACCTGGACAGGAATCCGGACTCGGCACCGGCGAACCCGTAGATCGCCTGGTCGGGATCGCCGACCGCGCAGAGGTCGGCCCGCTCGCCCAGCCAGGCGCGGATGAGGCGCAGCTGTGCCGGGCTCGTGTCCTGGAACTCGTCGACGAAGAGGTGCCGGAAGCGCCAGCGCTGCGCCGCGGCGAACTCTGGGTCGCGCTCGAGTGCGTCGGCGCACCACCAGACGAGGTCCTCGAAGTCGGCCAGGCGCCGTCGACGCTTCTCCGCCTCGTAGCGCTGGTAGGCGGCGGCGACCTCTCCGAGCGGTCGCGACGGCTCCCGGCCCGCGGCGGTCGCCGCGGTCGAGTAGTCGCCGGGTCGGATCAGGCGGGTCTTCGCCCACTCGATCTCCCCGGCCACCTCGGTGGTTGCGAGCACGGCCTCCGGTCCGTGGCCCCCGACGATCGAGCGCAGGAGACGCGCCTTGCGGTCGAGCAGCTCGGGTGGCGTGCGGCCCTGGTCGAGTGCGCGCCGGCGCAGCTGGGCCAGGGCGATCGCGTGGAGCGTGCCGGCGGTCACCGATCCCGGCACCCCCAGCCGGCGCAGGCGGGCCGAGAGCTCGCCCGCCGCCTTGCGGGTGAACGTGACCGCGAGGACGTGGTCGGCATCGTGGAAGCCCTCGCGCGCGCGCCAGGCGATCCGGCGGGTGAGGACGCGGGTCTTCCCCGATCCTGCGGGGGCGTGGATCGCGAGCGGCAACGCGGTCGTGGTGACCGCGTCGCGCTGCTCGGGATCCAGGTCGTCGAGGAGGGGGTCCGGAGTCGGGTGCACCACGGCGACCGTACCGAAGGCGTAGGACACCTTCGGGGATGCACGCCGGGAACGGGCGATGCCCGTCGTACCCCGCCGCTACCGTCCGGACATGAGCGACAGCGTCGGGCGCGGCGGGCTGCGTCGCAGCCTCGATGATCTCGTGGGCGTCGTGTTCCCCGGTCGTTGTCCGGGCTGTGGGCGCTCGGCGGAGCCGGTGTGCGAGGCCTGCGCAACCGGTCTCCGCGCGCCCCCGCACCACGGGCCTCCTCCGGGGATCGAGGCGTGGGTGGCCCCGTTCGAGTACTCGGGCGTGGCCCGTGAGCTCGTTGCCCGCGCGAAGTACCACCGGCGGTCGGCCACCCTCCGCTGGCTGGCCGGGTGCATGCTCGAGGCCTGGTCGGAGGCGATCCGGGGCGGCGTCGTGCCACCGCGTGTCGACCTCGTCACCTGGGCACCCACCGCGAGCGACCGGCGCCGGTCGCGGGGGTTCGACCACGCCCGGGTGCTCGCACGCCACGTGGCGCGTGGGATCGGGCGCCCGGCCCGAGGAGTCCTCCGACGCGCACCCGGTCCACCCCAGACGAGCCGTTCGGCGAGCGAGCGCCGGGGCGGTCCGACGGTCACCGCCGTGCGGCGGGTCCAGGGCACGGTGCTCCTGGTCGACGACGTCGCCACCACCGGAGCCACGCTGCGCGTGTGCGCCGCAGCGCTGCGCGGAGCGGGGGCAGATCGTGTCGTCGCCGTCACGGCCGCCCGCACCGCGCGGCAGCGGCTGCGGTCGCCGGTCAGCGACGGGCCGACCGCCAACGTTCGGCGAGCTCGCGCGCCTCGTCGTCGAGATGGTCCCCGTAGCGAGCGAGGAGCGGTCCGAGGACCGCGCACTCCGTTCGCCGCGGCTGGTCCGGGCACGCCCGCAGCTCCCGCAGCGGGTCGCGAGCGCGGTCCACCCTGAACATCTCGAGCTGCGATCCGCGGAGTGCATCGAACGCGGCGCCCGCGAACATCGATGCCGGGAACGTCACCGAGTGCTGCTCGACCCCCTCGGGGAAGGCGTCGCCGAGCCACGTGTAGACGAGATCGGGGCCGATCGCGCGGAGCGCGACGAGGTCGATCGCGTCGTAGCGGTTGTGGAGCAGCGCCAGCTCGAACACGTCGCGGTCGCGCTCGCGCCCGAGGCGGGTGAGGAGGTCGGCGCGGGCGGGGAACAGCGCGGCCGGGTGGCTGTAGTGCGCGTTCGAGGTGTTGAAGACGTACGTCGGAAGGAAGGTGGAGAGGTCGGGGACATCGGTCAGCACCACCGCGTCCTCGTAGTCGCCGCCGGTGGCGCGGACGAAACCGTCGACGAGCGCCTTCGGATACCTTGCGGCTCGCTGTTCGCTCACATACGGGATGGAGCGCACGGCAGTCTGCCCGAGTGCTGCCACCACGACGAGCGCGCCGACCACGAGGGCGGTACGAACCGAGGTGCGGTCGATCCCGACCCGGTCGGTCCCGCCGGTCAGCCGGCCCACGCCCCGCCAGCACTCCACGGCCCCGAGGGCGGCTCCGGCCCCGAGGCACAGCTCCACGAGCCCGCGGGTCCGCACCGTGTCGAGCGGCATGTCGGCGAGGAAGCCGAGGTAGCCGAGCAGGTAGAGCGCGTAGGCCGCGGCAACCAGGCCGAGCAGGTGGAGGGAGCATCGTGACCGGTGCGCGGTGAGGGCCAGCGCGGCCAGACCGAAGAGCAGCACCATCCCTCGGGGGTGGAAGTCGAGGAACGGCAGGGGCAGCTGCACCTCGTCGGCTGTGAAGTACCGGTTCTGCATCGTCCGCGCACCAGGCGTGGTCAGCACCCGGAGCGCGAGCGGCAGCCAGTAGGGGACCGTCACCGCCGCGACCCCGCCCAGCACGAGGCCCACGTCGCGCAGCGACGCCGGCTCCGGTGGCCGGCCGTGACGGCGGAACGCGCGTCGGAGCCCGAGCAGCGCCACGAGCTGGAGCAGTCCCATCGCGAGCACGTACCAGTACGTCAGTGTCACCACGGAGCCGAGCAGGATCCCCGTCACGACCTGGCCCGGTGTGAGGCGGCGCCCACCCGGCCGGTCCACGCCCCCGGGGCGGTCGTCGGGCCGGACCACGCCGAGCACGAACCGCAGCCACCAGGGCACGAACACCGCGATGGCGAGCCAGAGGTGAGGGACGTACCACTGCTGGAAGACGAGGGAGGTGACCACGATCACCGCGGCGGCGCGGCGCGGGCCCACGACCGGTCGCCACAGGAGCCACCCTCCCACGGGGACGAGGAACGCAACCGCGAGGGTGCCCGTCTTGAGCATCTCCCACGCCGGGATCCCGAGCAGGGCGCTCAGTCGCCCGAGGACCCAGAAGTACAGCGGCGGGTAGAAG
>BTUT01000212.1:0-5831 GCA_045862935.1 Acidimicrobiia bacterium | reverse complement strand
ACTGCTCGCCGCCGAACGTCTCGGGGGTGAGCACGGTGGTCACCGACGACCACGGTGTGACCTCGGTGACGCTGGTGTGGTCGGCACCCCCGGGCTCCGGCGTGCCGTCGGGATCGAAGCCGATGAGCGCGAGTGGGAGCACCTTCTCGGCCACGATCGGCCCGTTCGCCGGCGCCCAGTTCCCGTCGGTGGTCATCACCGTGACGGTCCTCGCCACCGACGCGGCGGGGAACACGGCGCAGTCCGAGACCAAGATCACGCTGACCAGTTGCTGAACGCCTGCTCACCTGCCGCTCACCGGCGTGCCGGCCGCCCGGAGTCGGCGGTCCCGGAGGCCGCGCGTGCCGGGGTGGGTGCACGAGGGCCGGGCGCGACGAAACCCCGGGGCCGGGGTCCCGGAGGCCGCGCGTGCCGGGGTGGGTGCACGAGGGCCGGGCGCGACGAAGCCCCCGGGGCCGGGGTCCCGGGGGCTCCGTGGGGGGTCGTGCGGTGCTGCGGGGCTACGGGCGGGGAAGGGTGATCGACGGGGGCAGCGTGATCGGGGTCGGCAGCGGGGAGACCGGTCGCAGGTCGCGCAACACCTCGGGCGGCACGGTGATCCGGGGCGTGGGCGCCGCCGGCACCGGCGTCTCGGGAGCGAGGCAGCAGACCCGCTCGATGGTGTAGCCGCCGGGGGCGAGCGTCGTGCCGGGGTCGGACGGTCCGGGGCCCGATGCGCTCCCTTCGGCCGGGGCCGAGGTGCCCGTGCCCGAGGCGGCCGTGCCCGAGGTGCCCGTACCCGAGGCGCCCGTGCCCGAGGCGCTCCCTTCCGACGGGGTCGACGCCGCCGCGGCGGTCGCGGCCGCCGAGGATGCCGGGGCCCCCGGGGACGTCGCCGGCTCGACCGGGGTCGTGGGAGCCTGCTCGGCAACGCTCGACTCCGGCTCGACCGGGGCCCGGGTGGCCTGCTCGGGAGCTCGGGTGCGCTCGTTGCCGCCGGACGTCGCCACCACGACGCCGGCGCCGAGGGCGGCGACCACGCCGAGGCCGATGAGGCCGGTGAGGATGCGCTTGCGGTTGGCCGACTGGCTGGTGGTCTGGCTGGTGGTCTGGCCGGTGGTCTGGCTGGTGGTCTCGCTCATGGGGTTCCCCCTCGGTGGTGGCCGGCGTTCCCGGCGTTCGGAGGGGAGAGACGGCAGGTGATCGCGACCTTGCAGGAATTTCGTGGCGATCCGACCCCCGCGCGCCGGGTGCGCGAACCTGGGGCCTCGTCGAGGAGGGGAGCCCCATGGCCTACGTCGAGGTCGACGACCCGCGCCCGCACGTCCGGGTGATCCGGCTCAACCGCCCGGAACGCATGAACGCGATGTCCTTCGACGTGATGGTCCCGTTCCGCGAGGCGATCGATGCCGCGGCCGACGACAACGACGTGTGGGCGGTCGTGATCACCGGCACCGGCCGCGGCTTCTGCTCGGGTGCCGACCTCGAGGACTCGTCGCCGCCCCCGAACATCGCCGGGCTCACGCTGGCCGGCATCTCGATCCGGGCGATGGAGTACCTCTCGGACCTCGTGCTCGCGATGCGCCACGCCGACAAGGTCGTGATCGGTGCCGTGAACGGCGCGGCGGTGGGCGGGGGCATGTGCCTCTCGCTCGGTTGCGACATCCGCATCGCGGCCCGTTCCGCGTACTTCCGGGCCGCCGGCATCAACAACGGCCTCACGGCCACCGAGCTCGGCGTGAGCTTCCTGCTCCCGCGCGCGATCGGTGCGTCGCGCGCGTTCGAGATCCTCTTGTCAGGCCGCGACGTCGACGCCGACGAAGCGGAGCGCATCGGGCTCGTCTCGCGCGTCGTCGACGACGCCGCCCTGCTCGACACCTGCCTCGACCTCGCGCAGCAGATCAACGCGTACAGCCGCGTCGGCGTCGCGCTCACGAAGCAGGTGCTCTGGTCCGCGCTCGAGGTCGGGAGCCTCGACGCCGCGATCAACCTCGAGAACCGCACGCAGCTCCACGTGCGCCTCACCACGAAGAACTTCGAGGAGGCGATCCTGGCTCGGCGCGAGGGTCGCCCACCGGTGTTCCTCGACTGATGCGGGCGCGGCCCCGCAGCGTCAGCTGACGGTGCTCCCGGCGTCCGGTGTCGTGCCCCCGGAGTGCGCGGCGAACGGCGACTCGGCACCCCAGAGCGCGTCCCGCACGTGGCGGCGCAGCAGCTTGCCGGTGTCGTCACGCGGCAGCGACTCCTCGACCAGGTACCGGGTCGGGCGCTTGTAGCCGGCGACGTGCTCCGCCGCGTGCGCCGTGAGCGCGGCGATCACCTGGTCGGGATCGTGACCCTCGGCGACGACGACCACGGCGACGGGGACCTCGCCGCGCTCCTCGTGGGGTGCCCCCACGACGCAGAGATCGGCCACACCGGGGACGGGGTCGAGCGCGGTCTCGATCTCGGCGGGGTAGACGTTCACGCCGGCCGACACGATGACGTCGGCTCGCCGGCCGGAGAGGAACAGGTAGCCGTCCTCGTCGACCCACCCGATGTCGCCCGCGGTGAACGCGCTGCCCTTGTAGGCGGACGCGGTCTTCTCGGGATCCCCCTTGTACTGAAAGGGCGCGCCAGTGGTCCGGAAGTACACGCCGCCCTCGGTGCGCGCCGGGAGCTCCTGGCCGTCGTCGTCGAGGATCACGATGCCCGCGGACGTGTGGATCCGGCCGACGGTGCCGGGGCGCGCGAGCCAGTCCTCGGTCGAGGCGAGGGTCATCCCGCCTTCGCTCACGCCGAAGTACTCGACGAAGATCGGCCCGAGCCAGTCGATCATGCGCTGCTTGAGGCCGATCGGGCAGGGCTCACCCCCGTGCACGATCCGCTGCAGGCTCGGCACGGGCAGCTTCGCGCGCTCGTCGTCGGGCAGCGCGAGCATCTGGCGGAACATCGTCGGCACCATGATCGACGACGTCGCGCCGCGCGCGAGGTGGTCCACGGCCGCGGCGGCATCCCAGCGCTCCATGATGAACAGGGGCGCGCCGAGGGCGAGCGCGTTGAGGGCGAAGCTCAGCGGCGCGCCGTGGAACAGCCGCGAGACCACGAGGTGGACGCCGTCGCGCGGGATGCCGAGGGCGGCGGCGAACGCCGTGGCCCCGGCGAACGCGTCGCTGAACGGCGCCTGTCCGGCGTCGGCGCGCACCACGCCCTTGGGGCGGCCGGTGGTGCCCGACGTGTACGACATGCGCCAGCCGTACCGGTCGTAGGGCAGCGGGTCGTCGCGCTGCGCGTCGATCCAGACGGGGTAGTCGCGCTCCAGGTCGATCGTGGCCACCCCGGCCTGCGCGGCCGCCTCGCGCGCGGACTCGATGTCGGTGACCACGGCGCGCGAGCCGGCGTCCTCGAGCAGGTAGAGGATCTCGGAGGGCGTCCACCCCGTCTTCACCGGGGTCACGACCATCCCGGCCCGCTGGATGCCGATCACCGCGACGACGTACTCCACGTGGTTGCGCGCGACGAGCGCGACGTGGTCGCCCGGCTCGAGCCCGTGGTGCTCGAGGCCGTGCCCGAACGCGGTGGTCTCCCGGTCGAGCTGGGCCCAGGTGAGCGCGCGGCGCCCGTCGTCGACCGCGGGGTCGTCGGGCTCGCGGTTGGCCAGGGTCCACAGGGGCGGTGCAGGTGTGCTCATCGGCTCGGATCGTAGGAGAACTCCGTGCCCGTCCCCGGTCCTGCGAAGATGCGGGGGTGAGCACCGACTCTCGGCCGTTGTTCCTGCACGAGCTGATCGACATCGTCGGCCAGCACCAGTGGGACTACATGGAGCACGCCAAGGCGCAGTCCGGTCACGAGAAGGTCGACTTCGAGCTGCTCGGGACGTGGTACACGATGGGCATCACCGGGCGGTGGCCGCAGGTGGTGAACATCTGGGACATCCCGGGGGGCTGGGACGGCTGGTGCTCCAAGGTCGACCGGCTCGGCCTCAAGCGGATGACGAACGCGCCGCTCGAGGGCTGGTGGGAGGTGGCCTACCGGTACCGGACCGGGGGGTTCGACCGCCTGCTCGCGGGCGCGCCCGGCTGCCCGACGATGGCGTCGCTCGCGGACGGTGCCGTGCGCGGATCGCTGTTCGTGCACGAGATCACCGAGGTGCGACCCGGCGCGGCGCTCGACTACCTCGCCGCCGTCCGCGACGAGCGCGCGCCGCTCATGGCCGAGTACGGGCACCACCTGGTGGGGCTGTGGGAGGTGATGATGACCGACTACGAGGTCTGCACGGTGTGGGCCACGGAGCCGGAGCACCACGTGCGGATGGCGAAGGCGCGCGACGTCGCCCGCGGTGTGCTCGGCGTGCAGCACGCGGGCGTGGACGGCGACGACCGCATCGAGCGGTGGCACGCGCGCGCCCGGACGTGGGCGACCCGTTGGCGCGAGGAGCTGATGACGCCGGCTCCCGGCACGTTGTGCGCACCCCTCGAGGTGCCGACCGACGACAGCGTCACCGACGTCACCGACGCCTGACGGCCCGACGTGCGGAGCCCTTCGCCGCGCGACGCCGGGAGGTGGCGCCGCGCGGCGGCGTGAGCCCCGTGGGCTCCGAGCTCAGTGACCGCCGCTGGTGGCGGCCACCTCACCTGCCTGGAACACGCCCACCGCGCCCTTCGACGCGCTGGCGAGCTTGTGGGTCAGGAACGGGTAGAGCCCGGGCACGTCGAAGGTGAACTCCACGAACCCGCCCTGCGACGGCTGGAGGTCGAGCGCCTGGGCCCCGCCCCGGCTCTCGTCGGGCCGCAGCCGGTACGCCCCCTCCTTGAACACGGTGTCGAAGATCGTGCCGATCACGTGGAAGGAGGAGTTCTCCGACGGACCCACGTCGCTCACCCACACGCGGATCCGCTGGTTGGGCTCCACGCGGATCGGCTCGTGCTGGTACTGGTTGGGGTAGCCGTTGAACACGATCGCGTCCCACTGCTCGGCGAGCATCTTCTCCATCGACGCCACCTCGCCGAGGGGCGCGGTGTAGAGCTCGCTCTGCACGATCACGAACTCGCGATCGACCGGCGGGAGGTTGGGCGGCTCGATGATGACCGCGCCGTACATCCCGTTGCCCACGTGGTGCAGCACGGGCGGCGTTCCGCAGTGGTACATGAAGATCCCGGCCTGCTTGGCCTCGAACCGGTAGACGAGGCTCTGACCCGGGTCGATCGAGCGCATCTCGACGTTCGGCGCGACCTTGCTCGCGTGGAAGTCGATCGAGTGCTGGATCGTGCCCTTGTTGACGATCGTGACCTCGAAGACGTCGCCGAGCTTGCCCCGCAGGGTGGGCCCGGGCACCTGGTCGCCGAAGGTCCACATCTTCTGGATGAGACCGGGTGCGATCTCCAGGTCGACCTCGGTCATCTCGAAGGTCACCTTGTGGACCGTCCCGGCCGGGGTCGCCGGCGACGGGGGGGCCTTCGGGTCGCGGGCCTCGAAGTTGCGCCCGGGGTTGCCGGCGAAGTCGATCTCCTCGCCGGGGAACGCCTGGACGCTCGATCCGCCGCTCCCCCCGCGGCCGCCCCCGGATCCGGAGTCGGAGTCGTCGGGGCGGGCGACCGCGATCGCGACGACCGAGAGCGCGAGGGCCAGGATGACGATGATCGACATCGTCCCGACCCAGAAGCGGAATTCGCTGCGGTCCCAGGGCGGGCGGGACTCGGGCGCGGTGGGGTGCGTGCTCATGGCGCTGTCCTCCGGGTGCGACGACGGCCGATCGAGACGACGGCCGTGCGAGAGGCGTGCACCCTGGATACCAGGGCGTTCCGGGATTCGTCCAAGGGTGCGGCCCGTTTGCGGCGGTCACCGGGCAGAAGAGGACCTTGGGCCCTAGTCGA
>BTUT01000211.1:0-5832 GCA_045862935.1 Acidimicrobiia bacterium | reverse complement strand
CCACCACGCGCTCGCGCGCGGCGTCGGTCGACGGCGGCCCCCGCAGGTCGTCGAAGGCGTCGATCTGACGCCGCAGCACCTCGACCGTGTCGTCGATCTCGTCGGACGCGGCGTCGCCGCGCGCGCCCGGGTCGGCTCGAGCCCGGAGCCGGTCGGCGTCCGCGAGCAGGTCGGCGCAGAGCGCGTCGGCCCGGCGCACCATCTCGACCCGTGACAAGCGCGTCGAGTCGCCCCCGCCACACGCCGTGAGCACGAGCAGCAGCGCCACCGCGCCGGCAGCGAAGCGGAGCAGGGGGCGCACGCGGGCACGGTACCCGCCGGCGTCGGGAGCGGCGATCGGTATCGTGGCCCCGTGCTGCCCGATTACGCCGAGCACGAAGCCGCGATCGGTCTCGACTGGTACGCCCTCGATCCCAACCTGGGCCAGCTCCTCGACCGGCTGCTCCCCGACGCCGACGATCGGGCGTTCGCCGAGGAGCACGTGCGGACCTACGGCGTGCTCTGTGGCGGCGAGCTCGCGCGCCGCGCCGACGTCACCGACCGTCACCCGCCGACGCTCGCCGACCGCGACCGCTGGGGCTTCGAGACCGGCGCGATCGAGCACCACCCCTCCTGGACCGCGAACAAGGCCGATCTCGTACGCGCCGGGTTCGTGGGACTCCCCGCGCACGCCGGCCGGCCGGTGCCCGCGGTCGTCACCGCGGCCCTCGCGTACCTCGTGAGCCAAGCCGAGACCGCCATCTACTGCGGGCTCGGCATGACCGCCGGTGCCGCCGACATCGTGGAGCGCTACGCACCGACCGCGATCCGCGACGAGCTCCTCGGCCGGCTCACCAGCCTCGACCCCGATCAGGCCTGGGAAGGCGGGATGTTCCTCACCGAGCGCCAGGGGGGCAGCGACCTCGGCGCCAACACCACGCGCGCGGTGCGCGACGGCGACGAGTGGCGCATCTTCGGCGAGAAGCACTTCTGCTCGAACGTCGACGCCGAGGTCTTCATCGTGCTCGCCCGCCCCGACGGCGCCCCCGAGGGCACCGGCGGGCTGGCCACGTTCATCATGCCCCGGTTGCGCGACGACGGCTCCACGAACGGCTTCCACATCCGTCGCCTGAAGCCCAAGCTCGGCACGCGGGGCGTCCCGACCGCGGAGGTCACCCTGGACGGCGCGATCGCGTGGCTCGCCGCGCGCGACCCGGGCACCACCACGCGCCGCGAGGGTGGAGCCGGGCTCTCGCGGATGATGGAGATGGTCAACACCAGCCGCTTCGGCGTGGCGTTGATGGGTCTCGGCATCCACCGGCGCTCGTTCCTCGAAGGGGCGATCTACGCCGGGCGTCGCGAGCAGTGGGGCCAGCGCCTCGACCGCTACCCGATGGTGCGCGAGACGCTCGTCGACCTGGCGGTCACGTTGGAGGCCGGCCTCGCGCTGACCTTCGAGTGCGCGGCGGCGATGCGCACCGCGGCCGACGAGGACGAGGGCCGGCGCCTCCGGCGGATCCTCGTCCCGCTCGCCAAGGTGCGCGCCTCCCGTGACGGGCTCGACGCGGCGATCCAGGGCGTCGAGCTGCTCGGCGGCAACGGCTACATGGAGGACTGGCCGATGGCCCGCCAGCTGCGCGACGCGCAGTGCAACACCATCTGGGAGGGCACCGAGAACATCTGCGCGCTCGACGTGCGCCGAGCCATCCGGCGCGACGACGCGGCCACGGCGCTCGTCGCCCGAGTCGAGCGCGCGCTCGCGGCATCGGATCGGTCACCCGTGCTCGCGCCCGCGGTCGATGCCGTGTCGGCCGGGCTCGTCGAGGCACGCGCCGCCCTCGCCTACCTCGACGACGCGCCCAACGACGTGCAGCTCCTCAACGTACGGCGTCTCACGTACCTGCTCGCCGACCTCGTCGAGGGCGCGCTCCTCGTCGACGAGGCCACCTGGGCGCTCCAGCGGCGGGGCGACGCCCGCAAGGCGCTCGTGGCACGCCGCTTCGCGCGCGAGCGGCTCTCGACGCCGCGTGCCCGCGGCATCCTCGACGACGATCGCACCGCACTCGATCACTTCGACGTGATCGTGCGCTACGGCGCCGTCGATCCCGCCGACGCATGAGCGGCCCGGCGGCGAAGCCGCCCAGAGCGGAGAACCCGAGCGGGCGTCGCGAGGCGGGCACTCAGCCGAGCAGCCCGCGGGGCCCGAGCGGCCCGGCGGCGAAGCCGCCGAGAGCGGAGAACCCGAGCGGGCGTCGCGAGGCGGGCACTCAGCCATGACGTCGCGTGTGGCCACGACGGTGTGGCGCATCTCGGCCGCGCTCGTGGCCGCGCTCGACGAGCACCTCGGCCCGCCCGTCGACGGCTACGTGAACGGCACCCAGACCTGGCTCACCGACACCGGTCCCGACGGTGACACGCTGGAGTGGCGCCTGCACCCCGTGAGCGGCTTCCGCCCGCCGGCGGGCGTCGGACCCTACGAGCTCTGGGACGCGGTCACCGGCCAGCTGGCCGTCGGCGCCGACCCTGCGTCGCTGCCCCTCGGCGAGGAGCACCGTCCACTCACGTCGCTGTGGGACGGGCTCGAGTGCTACGCGGTCGACGAGCCCCTGGAACCGGCACCACTGGCTGCCGCGGCCACCGCGACCCTGGGCCGTCCACCCGATGCCTGCGGACTCGTCGACCACGACCGCATCGGCACGGCCTGGGAGCGCGCGCGAGGCGCGGTGTCGATCGTCGCGCTCCTCCTCGACGAGCTCACGACCCCACCGGACGCCGCCTCGTCCCCACGCAGGTGACCCGCGCGCACTCGGCCGGGTCGCGCGACGTCACGTGCTCGGGTCGGAAGGCCCAGCGCCGCGCCAGGGTGGGGTGCGCGGGAGGTCGAAGTCGCACGCGCGGGCCTCGCCGTCGATCGCCGCGAACGCGGTCTCGAGCCAGCGGCCCGCACCGGCGAGCGGCCAGGGCAGCGCGTCGCGGGAGAAGAAGCCGACGTCGCGGGTCTCGAGCGGATGACCGCGGAGCTCACCCCCGAGCATCCGGCAGTGGAAGAGCAGCGAGTACATCGGGAGGCGGGCGAAGCCGAGGCGCAGTCCGTCGAAGCACGCGATGAGCGACTCGACCTCGATCTCGATCCCGGTCTCCTCGTAGACCTCCTTCACCGCGACCTCCGCGGGCGAGTACCCCACGTCGGCCCAGCCGACCGGATAGAGCCACACGCCCGAGTCGGCGCGCTGCGTGAGCAGGATCTCGCGGCGTTCGTTCGCGACGATCGCGGCGACCGCGATCTTGGGCGTGACGTACCCGGCGACGCCCTCCCCCACGGTGGCCAGCCACTCCTCGAAGAGGGCGTCGGCTTCGGCCTCCTCGATCGCGGCGGCCCGGATGTCGGCGGCGACCTTGAGCACCTCCTCGAACCGCTCCTTCTCGTAGAGGCTCTGGGTGAACCCGAGGCCGGTGCGGGCGACGGCGGAGAGGGTCTCGGCCCAGCGCAGCAGGTCGGCGGCCGAGACGGCGTGCGGCGCCTCCTGGGTCGCCTCGTGCGGTGCGGGCTCGGACGGCATACCGAGCGAGCGTAGGCGCTCGCCGGCCACCGGAACGCCGAGCGGCGTAGGCCGCCCGGGCCTGGCTCAGCCGGGGGCGGGGAGGACGTACTCGGTGGTGAGCCGCGCGGTGAGCGTCGCCCGGAGGCGCTGCAGCAGCCGCGGATCGGTGGGCTTGGCGCCCTGGTCGTCGCGCACGTAGAACACGTCGACGGCCCGGGTGCCGGTGGTCGAGACCAGCGCGACCGACACGTCGATGCCCAGCTCGGCGAACACCGCCGCCACCGACGCGAGGAGACCCACGTCGTCGGGAGCGTGCACCTCGATCACCGTGGCGGACGCCGACGCGTCGAGATCGACCCACACGTCGACGCTGCGGTCACCGACCGGCGTCGCGCTCCGGTAGCGGCGGATCCGCTCCGAGAGCCGGCTCCGCAGCGGGAGCACCCCGTCGAGTGCGCTGCGCAGCATGGTCACGAAGTCGCGCCGCCCCGCCTCGTCGAGGCGCTCGAACCGGTCGATGCCCCGGTACACCTCGAGGGCCATCGAGGAGTCGGGGTCGCCGTACGCCGACGCGCCCTGGATGTCGAACCCCGCGAGCGTGAGCACGCCCGCGACCGTGGCGAGCAGCCCTCGCCGGTCACGGGCGACGACCGTGCACTCGAGCAGCCCGTCGTCCCGATCGGACCACTCCACCGCGAGCTCTCCCGAGTCGAGCAGCGCGCGGTGGCGCTCGAGCACGGCCCGACGCTCCGCGGCCACCCGGGGATCCACCACGCCGTCCTCGAGGAGCGCGTCGGTCTCGTGGAACAGCTCGCGGCACAGCGCGGCCTTCCCGGTGCCCCAGGCTGCGGGACCCGTCGCGCGCGAATCGGCGATGGTGAGCGCGTAGAGGAGGTCGAGGCGCTCCGTGTCGCGCACCGCGCGTCCGAACCGCAGGATCGTCTCCTCGTCGGCGAGGTCGCGCCGGGTGGCCGTGTCGGCGAGCAGCAAGTGGTTCCGCACGAGCCAGTCGACGACCTCCACTGCGTGCTCGTCGAGGCCGATGCGCCGAGCGAAGGCCGCCGCCCGATCCGCTCCCACCTCGGAGTGGTCACCCGGCGCGCCCTTGCCGATGTCGTGCGTGAGCACCCCGAAGCAGAGCACCTCCTCGCGGGTTCGTCGGGCCACGTCACCGTCGTGACCGACTTCGGCGAGCAGTGCGGCGCACTCCACCATCGCCTCGAGCAGATGACGGTCGACCGTGAAGCGGTGGTAGGCGTTGCGTTGCGGCCGCGCCCGGACGTGGGCCCACTCGGGCAGGATTCGCACGAGCGCACCGACGTGGTCGAGCGCCTCGAACACCGCGACCAGCGGAGCGCCCGCCCGCAGGAGGTCGAAGAACGCCGCTCGGTCACCCGCGCTCCACGCGACGTCGCCGTCGACGTCGCCGAGCCGGTGCAACGTGGCACGATCGATCGCGGCGTCGCAGCGCGCGGCCGCGGCGGCGACCCGCAGCGTCGAGCTCAGCGTGACGGGCGCCTCGGCGAGCAGCGCGACGTGGCCGTCGCGCAACACGACATCGTCGTCGAGCACACGGTCGCGGCGGGCCACGCGGCCGGTCGGGCCGCGTTGACCCGACTCGAGGCGCGACCAGACCTCGCGCGCGATCCACGCGACCTGCCGCGCGCCGTCGGCGAGATCGCGCAGGAGCGCATCCGCGTCCGCGACGCCCAGGAGCCGCGCGACTGCGTCCTGCTCCTGGAGCGTGAGCTGATCGGACCGTCCGCCGGTGACCCGGTGCAGCGCGACCCGGACGTCGAGCAGCCGCCGGTTCGCCACGTCGAGATCGGTGAGGTCGGCGGCGGCGAGCACTCCGGCCGCGACGAGCCCCTCGAGCCCACCCTCCGCCCCCACGGCCCAACCCGCCCACGCGAGCGCCTGGAGGTCGCGCAGCCCGCCCGAGCCGTCCTTCACGTTGGGCTCGAGCATCTCGGCCACCGGGCCGGGACGGACCTCCCGTGCGCGTGCGGCCTCGGCGAGCGCGGTCACGACCCGGGCGCGGCGCTTCGCCGCCAGGCTGCGGGCGCGATCCCGCACGTCGCGGGCGAACGCCTCGTCACCCGCGACCACGCGCAGGTCGAGCAGCGCGGTCAGGGCGTCGAGCTCCGCGTCGGCGAGGGCGAGCGCCTCCTTGGGAGTGCGCGTGCCCTGCCCGAGCGTGAATCCCGCGTCCCAGAACGGGTACCACAGCGAGCGCGCGGCCGCGTCCACCGCGCCCCCACGGGTCCCGCCCGCGTGGAGCAGCACCACGTCGACGTCGGAACCGGGGCAC
>BTUT01000210.1:0-5841 GCA_045862935.1 Acidimicrobiia bacterium | reverse complement strand
TGACGCTCGACGACATCGACCTCGTCGAGATCAACGAGGCGTTCGCACCGGTGGTGCTCGCGTGGCAGAAGGAGACCGGCGCGGACCTCGCGAAGGTCAACGTCAACGGCGGCGCCATCGCGCTGGGTCACCCCCTCGGGGCGACCGGTGCCCGGCTCATGACGACGCTGCTGCACGAGCTCGAGCGCACGGGCGGCCGCTACGGCCTGCAGACCATGTGCGAGGGCGGTGGCCAGGCGAACGTCACCATCATCGAGCGGCTCTGACTCCCGATGATGCGTACCAGGCCATCGCCGGATGAGGGGTGCCGGACGCGCAGTCCGACGGTGCGTCCCTCATCCGCCGCGGGACGGGGGTGAGGGACGCATCATGAGCGGGGTGCGGGGGAACGTGGAGGTCGTGCGGGAGGGGCGGTTCGCCTGGGTGTGGATGAGCCGGCCGGAGCGGCGCAACGCGCTGTCGCTCGAGCACCTGCGTGACCTGCGCGACGTGTTCGCCGACATCGGCGAGTCGGACGCGCGCGGCGTGATCCTCGGGGGCCGGGGGTCGGTCTTCTCGGCCGGGCACGACTTCGGGGAGCTCGCGGGCGCGGACCTCGACGCGGCCCGCGCGCTGCTGGAGGCCTGCACCGAGCTGCTCGACACGATGCAGGTGATCCCCCAGCCCATCGTGGCGCGCGTCCACGGCCTGGCCACCGCCGCGGGCTGCCAGCTCGTGGCGACGGCCGACCTCGCGGTCGCGGCCGAGTCGGCCGGCTTCGCCGTTCCCGGCGGCAAGGGTGGCTGGTTCTGCCACACGCCGATGGTCGCGGTGGGGCGCAACGTGGGGCGCAAGCGCGCGCTCGAGCTCGCGCTCACCGGTGACGTCATCGACGCGCGCACCGCGGCCGACTGGGGCCTCGTGAACCGGGTGGTGCCCGACGACGAGCTCGACGCCGCGACGCTCGACCTCCTGGAGCGCGCCACCCGCGGCAGCGCGATCTCGAAGGGCCTGGGCAAGCAGGCGTTCTACCGCCAGATCGGCCTCGACCAGCCCGACGCCTATCGCTACGCGATCGACGTGATGGCGAACGCGAGCCAGCTCCCCGACGCGCAGGAGAACATGCGCGCCTTCCTCGAGAAGCGCCCCCCGGTCTTCGGGGAGTAGCGCCTCGGGTCTTCGGGGAGTAGCGCCTCGCCAAGTCCCCACCGCTGCTTTCGGCGCCGGATCTGGTCGTCGAGCAGCCGATCTCGACGCCGAAACGAGCCGGGGTCGGCGGGGCGGGGTGCACGGGTGCCGTCAGAAGGCCGTCAGAAGGCCGTCAGAAGACGGTGAGCACCAGCAGCGCGACGATTGCGAGCACGAGCATTACGCCGCCCACGATCCACACGAGGGCCTTGCCCGCGCCGCTGGCACCACCCGCCCCCATCACGTCCATCACGGCCTGGCGCTCACGCGCCTGCTGGTGTGCCGCCGCGCTGTGCGAGTGCTGGCCGACCTTGTCCAAGTGCCGGCGCTTCCCGCCCTTGCGGCTCTTCTTCATCCCCGAGGAGCCCACGGCGCGGCATCCTACGTGCCGGGCGGGGCGATGCCCGTCGCGGCGGCGAGGCGGTCGAGCTCGGGGAGCACGACGTCGCGCGCCGCGGCCGGCGCCCGCAGCACCACCTCTTCGATGCCGATCGACTCGTAGTACTCGAGCTTCGCCGGCTCGTAGAGCGTGCCGAAGGGAGTGATCGACAGCGACGCCGGATCCCGACCGACCCGCTCACACGCGGCGTGCAGTGCGGGGAGCGCGTCGCGGATCCCGGCCCCGCCGATCGGCAGCCAGCCGTCGCAGTAGTCGGCGATGGCGGCGAACGCCCTCGGGCCGGGCGCGCTCCCGAGCAGGACCGGCGGTCCGCCCGGCTGCACCGGCTTGGGCCACGACCACGACGGCTCGAGGGCCACGAGCTCCCCGTGGAACGACGCGACGTCGTCGCTCCACAGCGCCCGCATCGTGAGGATGTGCTCGCGCACCAGCTCACGCCGCTGGTTCGGGTCCACCCCGTGGCTCTCCATCTCGTCGACGTTCCAGCCGAACCCGATGCCGAGGTCCACCCGACCGTCGGTGAGGAGGTCGAGGGTTGCGATCGCCTTCGCGGTGACGATCGGCTCCCGCTGCGCGATCAGCGCGATGCCGGTGCCGAGCCGGATGCGGCGCGTGCGGGCACCGGCCGCGGCCAGCGCGACGAACGGGTCGAACATCCGCTTGTAGCCCTCGGCGAGCACCGCCTCCCCGGTGGGCGGTGGGGTCTTGCGGCTCGTGGGGATGTGGGTGTGCTCGGGGACGAACAGCGACGCGAACCCCCGCGCCTCGGCCTCGACCGCGACCTCGTCGATCCGCCACGTCTGGTCCGTGGCGAAGAGCGTGATGCCGTAGCGCACGGCGGCCGCCGCTACGCGAGCCGCTCGACGATCATCGCGAGGCCCTGCCCACCGCCGATGCACATCGTCTCGAGGCCGTAGCGCGCGCCGCGGTCCTCCATGCCGTTGAGGAGCGTGGTCATGATCCGCGCGCCGGTCATGCCGAACGGGTGTCCGAGCGCGATCGCGCCGCCGTTCACGTTCAGCTTCTCCCACGGGATGCCGAGCTGCTCGGCCGACGGCACGACCTGGGCGGCGAACGCCTCGTTGATCTCGAAGAGGTCGATGTCGTCGATCGTCATCCCGGCCCGGGCGAGGGCGCGCGTGCTCGCCTCCACGGGGCCGAGGCCCATGATCTCGGGGCTGACGGCCGACACCGCGCTGGCGACCACGCGTGCGAGCGGGGTGATCCCGAGCTCGGAGGCCTTGGCGTCGCTCATGACCACCACGGCGGCCGCACCGTCGTTGAGCGGGCACGCGTTGCCCGCGGTGACCGTGCCGTTGGGCTTGAACACCGGCTGCAGCGTGGCCAGCTTCTCGACGGTGGTGTCGGGGCGGGGGCCGTCGTCCTTGGTCACCACCGTGCCGTCGGCGAGGGTCACGGGAGTGATCTCCCGCTCGAAGAACCCGTTCTCCTGCGAGGCGACCGCCCGGTTCTGCGAGAGCGCCGCGAACTCGTCCTGGGCATCGCGGGAGACGTGCGCGTACTCGGCCACGTTCTCGGCGGTCTGGCCCATCGCGATGTAGACGTCGGGGAGCCCCGCGGGCGGCGTCCAGGGACCACCTTCGCCGGTGCTGCGGGCCTTCGTGCGCGCCTTGGCCTCGTCGAACACGGGGTTGTGGGTGTCGGGCATGCCGTCGGAGGTGCCCTTGGCGAACCGGCTCACGTTCTCGGAGCCGCCGGCCACGAACACGTCGCCCTCACCCGAGCGGATGGCGTGGGCGGCCATGCGGATCGTCTGGAGCGACGACGAGCAGTAGCGGTTCACCGTCGCGCCTCCGGCCTGGGGGAGCCCCGAGAGGATCGCGACGATGCGGGCGAGGTTGAAGCCCGCCTCACCGGCCGGCTGCGCGCAGCCCCACAGCACGTCCTCCACCAGCGCGGGGTCGAGCGCGGGGACCTTCTCGAGCAGGGCCTTCACGATGGTGGACGAGAGGTCGTCGGGGCGGCAATCGACGAGCGAGCCCTTGTTGGCCCGGCCGATGGGCGTGCGGGCGGTCGCGACGATGACGGCTTCGGGCATGGCGGGCTCCTCCGGGTGTGATCGGTCCGCCGGCGCGTCACGCGCCGTGGCGCGGGTCAGATTACGGCACGGCCCCCGCCGCCGCGCCCTCCGGGACGTCGTCACCGAGTGTCGCCCGCCGCTCCTCGATCGCCATCGCCGAGCGGAGCATCGTCCACACGAGCAGGTCGACCGCGAGGCCGGCGGTGGCCGCGAACTGCTCCGTGCGGAACAGGTAGATCTGGACCACGAGGATGCGGATCAGCATCGCCCGGTCGAACCACCGGTACCCGCTCAGACGGGACCGCCGCAGCTGCGACATCCCGATCACCACGAGGATCGCGGCGACGCCGGCCGCGAGGCTGGCCACCCGCTCGGCCGGCTGGGTGATGCCCGGCCCGTCGAGGCTGAGTCCCACGACCTCGGCGAACGTGCCCACGGCCAACAAGCCGAAGAACACCTCGATCACCACGGTGAACGAGCGCCGGTGGCTCCACGCCACGTAGCGGGCCCGCACGGCGGAGCGGACGCGACGGGTCGGGCCGGGAGGCCTCGGGGGCGTCGCGGGCGCGTCGGCGAGCAGCGCCCGCACCTGCGCCGCGTAGTCCGTGTGGGGGGCGAGCGCGTCGAAGCGGGCGAGTGCCTGACGGCGGCTGCGCTCGTCGAGTGCGCCGAGGGTGGCCGCCTGGAGCGACTCGAGCGCGTTCACGACCGCGTCGTCGGGTTGGAACGCGCGGCCCGCGAGCGACCGGAACACGAGGTACATCACCACGAACACGACGTAGATGAGCGCGAGCGCGGGCTCGAAGAGGTAGCCGGCGTTGCTCACGTACTTGCCGAGCTCGTCGACGTACCAGCCGAACCCCAGCCCCCCGACCACGGCGAGGAACCACCGGGTCGAGGGGCTGAGGAACGCGAGCGCCACGACGGTCGCGATCATCATCGAGAAGCCGCCGTAGATGGAGTGCGAGATGTGGATCCCGTCGGGTGACCGGCTCCCGATCTGGGGGTAGCCGAGCACGATGAGGATCACCCGGTTGATCACCACGCCGCTCGCCGCGCAGACGAGGAACGTGTCGAGCTGTGCGCCGAGGAGGTAGCTCCGACCCCGGAACCACGCCCTCGGATGACGTCGCTCGCTCACCGCGACCCGGTCAGCGCAGCCCGGCCGACCGGGCGTCGGAGCGGATCGAGCCGGCGGTCAACCGACCTCGACGCCCTCGGCCTCGCGCTCGCCGGTCTGGACCGCGTCGCCTCCGGTGGCCACCTTCCAGACCACCGCGCCGACGATCGCGCCCACGATCGGGAAGACGATGAACATCCACAGCTGCTCGAGCGCGACGCCCCCCTCGAAGACCGCGGGGCCGAGCGATCGGGCGGGGTTCACGCTGGTGTTCGTGATCGGGATCGAGATGAGGTGGATGAGCGTCAGGGTGAGCCCGATGGCCAGCCCGGCTGCCCCGGCGGTCGCGGCCTTGGTGGTCGCGCCGAGGATGATCATCACGAACACGGCCGTGAGCAGCGCCTCCGCGAAGGCGGCCGACGGGAGGTCGAAGAAGAAGCGGCCGTTGCCGTCGACGTTCTGCCCGTAGGCGTTCGAGGCGAACGAGCCCTGGGTGATGTCGAAGCCGCCGGGGCGGCCCGCCTGGATCCCCCACAGCGCCGCCACCGCGACGACGGCACCCAGGCACTGCGCGATCACGTAGCCGGGGACCTCGCGCCACTCGAAGCGCTTGGCGGTGGCGAGACCGAGCGTGACGGCCGGGTTGAAGTGGCCGCCGGAGACGTGACCGAACGCGTAGGCGCCGACGACGACCGTGAGCCCGAACGCCAGGGCCACACCCATGTAGCCGATCCCGAAGTTCGTGACGCTGTTGAGCTTGAGGGTCGCACCGCCGATGTCGGCGGTGCGGCTCGTGTTCGCGAGCGCCTTCGCCGCGAAGATCGCCGACCCGCACCCCCCGAACACCAGGATCAGGGTGCCGAAGAACTCGGCACCCCACTTCTTCGTGTGCATGTTCGTCCCTCCGGAGCGATCTGGGTGCGCGCAGCCTGGCACAGCCGGCGGGGGCCGCGGGGGATCCGCCGCCTCCGGTGCGCGGGGCGGCACTCCTAGAGTTCGACGCATGCGGCGCCCGAAGTGGCTCGTCGGGGTCACGCTGGTCATCAGGGTCGCCGTGGTGGCGAGCGGGGGCGTGGGTCCCGGCGGCGCCGCGAGCCCCACGGCGCGTGGGCC
>BTUT01000209.1:0-5875 GCA_045862935.1 Acidimicrobiia bacterium | reverse complement strand
GAAGCAGGCGACGGACGAGCAGCGCCGCGCGGTCGCCACGCACCTCGTCGACAACTCGGGTGATCGGGCCCGGCTCGAGACCCAGGTGGAGCGCATCTGGGCCGAGCTCTCGGCCATCCGGGACGCACGCGAGGCGGAGCGTCGCAGCGAGGCACCCCCGGCGTAACCGACACCGCGAGGTCGTACGATCGAAGCGTGCCCCCGCTGCAGATGGTCTCCGACCTCTCGCCCGCCGGCGACCAGCCCGCGGCCATCGCGGCCCTCGCCCGCGGCATCGAGGACGGCGAGCGGTTCCAGACGCTGCTCGGGATCACCGGCTCGGGGAAGTCGTTCACGATCGCCGGGGTGATCGAGGCCGTGCAGCGGCCCACGATCGTGCTCGCACCCAACAAGAGCCTCGCGGCGCAGCTCGCGAGCGAGTTCCGGGAGCTCTTCCCGAAGAACCGGGTCGAGTACTTCGTCTCCTACTACGACTACTACCAGCCCGAGGCCTATCTCCCGTCCACCGACACCTACATCGAGAAGGACTCGTCGATCAACGACGAGATCGACCGGCTCCGCCACTCGGCGACCAGCGCCATCATGAGCCGACGAGACGTGATCGTCGTGGCGTCGGTGTCGGCCATCTACGGGCTCGGCGCCCCCGACGAGTACGAGCGCCAGTGCTTCGTGGTCGACGTGGGCGAAGAGCGCGACCAGCGTGCCGTGCTCGGGCGCCTCGTCGACCTCCAGTACGAGCGCAACGACTTCGCGTTCGCCCGCAACCGGTTCCGCGTGCGGGGCGACACCATCGAGGTGTACCCCGCCTACGAGGAGCGGGCCATACGACTGCAGATGTTCGGCGACGAGGTCGAGCGCATCGCGTCGGTCGACCCGCTCACCGGCGAGGTGTTCGAGGACCTCGACCGACTCGTCCTGTTCCCGGCGTCGCACTACGTCACCTCTCCCGAGCGGATGCAACGGGCGATCGAGGGGATCGAGGCGGAGCTCGCCGAGCGGCTCGCGTGGTTCGAGGAGCGCGGCAAGCTGCTCGAGGCCCAGCGGCTGCGGATGCGCACGACCTACGACCTCGAGATGCTGCGCGAAGTCGGCGTCTGCTCCGGCATCGAGAACTACTCGCGCTACCTCGACGGCCGAGCGGCGGGGGAGATGCCCTACACCCTGCTGGACTACTTCCCCGACGACTACGTCGTGGTGCTCGACGAGTCCCACGTCACCGTTCCCCAGCTGCACGGCCAGTACGAAGGGGACCGGTCGCGCAAGGAGACGCTGGTGGAGCACGGGTTCCGCCTGCCGTCGGCGATGGACAACCGCCCGCTGCGCTTCGACGAGTTCGTGGAGAAGGTCGGCCAGGTGGTGTTCCTGTCGGCCACACCGAGCGCCTACGAGCTCGAGGTCTCCTCGCAGGTCGTGGAGCAGATCGTGCGTCCCACCGGCCTCGTCGATCCGGAGGTGATCGTGCGCCCCACCAAGGGGCAGATCGACGACCTGGTCGCGGAGATCAGGGCGCGAGAGGCGGTCGAGCAGCGGGTGCTCGTGACGACGCTCACGAAGAAGATGGCCGAGGACCTCACCGACTACCTGCTCGAGCTCGGCGTGCGGGTTCGATACCTCCACAGCGAGGTCGACACTCTCGAGCGCGTGGAGATCCTCCGCGCGCTGCGCCTCGGTGAGTTCGACGTGCTCGTGGGGATCAACCTGCTCCGCGAAGGCCTCGACCTCCCCGAGGTGTCGCTCGTCGCGATCCTCGACGCGGACAAGGAGGGGTTCCTGCGCTCGGAGACGTCGCTCATCCAGATGATCGGTCGCGCGGCCCGCAACGTCGACGGGCAGGTGGTGATGTACGCCGATCAGGTCACCGACTCCATGCGCCGGGCCATCTCCGAGACGAACCGGCGCCGCCGGCTCCAGCTCGCGTACAACGAGGAGCACGGGATCGACCCGCAGACGGTGCGCAAGAAGGTCACCGACATCCTCGAGATGGTGCGGGCGCGCGCCGGCACCGATGACCGGCCGTCGACGCCCCGGGGGCGCCGCCGCGCTTCGAGCACACCGTCCGCGGTGTTCGACCTCGCCGATGTCGCGCCCGACGACCTCGGCCGGCTGATCCAGACGCTCGAGGAGGAGATGCACGAGGCCGCGAAGGACCTCCGCTTCGAAGAGGCGGCGCGGCTCCGTGACGAGATCTCCGAGCTGAAGCGGGAGCTGCGCGCCTTCGTCTGACTCCTTTCGGCGCTGGATCCGGTTGCTCCACGACCAGTTCCGGCTCCGAAACCGCGCGAGGCCGCCGAACGTCCGGTCGGCACTTCCGATCCGCCGGTACCCTGGAACCTCATGGCGGAGTCGATCAGGGTCAGGGGCGCGCGCGAGCACAACCTCCGCGACGTCGACGTCGACCTGCCTCGCGACAAGCTGATCGTGTTCACCGGCATCTCGGGGTCGGGGAAGTCGTCGCTCGCGTTCGACACGATCTACGCCGAGGGGCAGCGCCGCTACGTCGAGTCGCTGTCGGCCTACGCGCGGCAGTTCCTCGGCCAGATGGACAAGCCCGATGTGGACTTCATCGAAGGTCTGTCGCCCGCGATCTCGATCGACCAGAAGTCCGCGTCGCGGAACCCACGCTCGACCGTCGGCACGATCACCGAGATCTACGACTACCTCCGGCTCCTCTACGCACGCATCGGGGTCCCTCACTGCCCGAGCTGCGGGCGGGTCATCACCCGCCAGACCCCACAGCAGATCGTCGACCGTGTGCTCGAGCTGCCCGAGGGGACGCGGTTCCAGGTCCTCGCTCCGGTGGTGCGGGGCAGGAAGGGCGAGTACGAGGGTCTGCTCAAGGAGCTCTCGGGTCAGGGCTTCGCGCGGGTGCGCATCGACGGCGACCTCCACGACCTCGCCGATCTCATCTCGGGCGCCGACGCCACACGCCTCGCGCGCTACGAGCAGCACACGATCGAGGTCGTCGTCGACCGGTTGGTGCGACGGTCGGGGATCGAACGGCGCCTCACCGACTCCCTCGAGACGGCGCTGCGCCTGGCGGAGGGGATCGCCGAGGTCGAGATCGTGCCCCGGGGCGCTGCGGAAGCCGATGCGCCGGCCGGCACCGAGACCGAGACGCTCACGTTCTCGGAGCACCTCGCGTGCAACCACTGCGGCCTGTCGTTCGACGAGCTCGCACCCCGGAACTTCTCGTTCAACTCGCCGTACGGTGCGTGCGAGCGCTGCGATGGTCTCGGCACGCGCTTCGAGGTCGATCCCGAGCTGGTCGTCCCCGACGACGACCTGAGCCTCGCGGACGGTGCGATCCAGCCGTGGGGTGGGTTCCGGGCGCGCTACTTCGATCGCATCCTCGAGTCGCTCGCCGCGGAGTACTCCTTCGACGTGTCGACCCCGTGGAAGAAGCTCGGCAAGAAGGTCCGCAACGTGATCCTGCACGGTACCGGCCAGAAGGCCGTCCACGTCCGGTACCGGAACCGGTACGGCCGCCAGCGCTCCTACAGCACGACCTTCGAGGGCGTGGTGCCGTGGCTGGAGCGCCGTCACGCCGAGGCCGAGAGCGATCGGGGGCGCGAGCAGATCGAGGGGTACATGCGGGAGGTCCCCTGTCCGGCGTGTGGGGGCGCGCGCCTGCGTCCCGCGTCCCTGGCGGTGACCGTCGGCGGCAAGAGCATCTTCGAGGTCGGGGAGATGTCCATCGGTCGCTGCGCGGCGTTCTTCGCCGATCTCGAGCTCTCCGAACGCGATCGCATGATCGCCGACGCGGTGTCGAAGGAGGTCAACGAGCGACTGCGGTTCCTGCTCGACGTCGGCCTCGACTACCTGAACCTCAACCGCGCGTCGGGCACGCTCGCCGGGGGCGAGGCCCAGCGCATCCGCCTGGCGTCCCAGGTCGGCTCGGGTCTCGTCGGCGTGCTCTACGTGCTCGACGAGCCGTCGATCGGGTTGCACCAACGCGACAACGAGCGCCTGATCGACACCCTGCTGCGCCTCCGCGATCTCGGGAACACGGTGATCGTCGTCGAGCACGACGAGGAGACGATCCGTGTCGCCGACCACATCGTCGACATCGGTCCCGGTGCGGGCGAGCACGGCGGGTCGGTCGTGGTCGCCGGGACGCTCGCCGACGTGCTCGCCGAGCCGCGGTCCGTCACCGGCCGCTTCCTCGCCGGTCGCGAGGAGGTGGCCGTACCCGATCGCCGCCGGCCTCCCGGCGACGCCTGGCTGGTGGTCCGCGACGCGCGCGAGCACAACCTGACCGGGATCGACGTGGCGTTCCCGCTGGGCTGCTTCGTTGCCGTCACCGGCGTGAGCGGCAGCGGCAAGTCGACGCTCGTCAACGACATCCTCTACCGAGCACTCATGCAGCGGGTCTACCGGTCCAAGGACGTGCCCGGTCGCCACAAGACCGTCGAGGGAGCCGAGCACATCGACAAGGTCATCAACATCGACCAGTCGCCGATCGGCCGCACGCCCCGCTCGAACCCCGCGACCTACACCGGGGTGTTCGACAAGATCCGCTCGCTGTTCGCGAGCACGCAGGAAGCGAAGGTGCGGGGCTACCTCCCCGGACGGTTCTCCTTCAACGTGAAGGGAGGGCGCTGCGAGGCGTGCGCGGGTGACGGCACCATCCGCATCGAGATGCACTTCCTTCCCGACGTGTACGTGCCGTGCGAGGTGTGCAAGGGAGCGCGCTACAACCGGGACACCCTCGACATCACCTTCAAGGGCAAGAACATCGCCGAGGTGCTCGACCTCTCGATCGAGGACGCCCTCGCGTTCTTCGCGAACCAGCCCACGATCGCCCGGCACCTGCAGACGCTGGCCGACGTCGGCCTCGGCTACGTGCGTTTGGGTCAGCCCGCTCCCACGCTCTCGGGTGGTGAGGCCCAGCGTGTGAAGCTCTCGTCGGAGCTCGGCAAGCGGTCGACGGGCCGGACCATCTACATCCTCGACGAGCCGACCACGGGTCTGCACTTCGAGGACGTCCGGCGCCTCCTCGGTGTGCTGCAGCGCCTCGTGGACGCGGGCAACACCGTCCTCGTGATCGAGCACAACCTCGACGTGATCAAGTCCGCCGACTGGATCGTGGACCTCGGGCCCGAGGGCGGTGACGGTGGTGGGCGGGTGATCGCCGGGGGAACACCCGAGCAGGTCGCGAAGACGCCCGAGTCGCACACCGGCCGCTTCCTCGCCCCGCTCCTGCGCGTCGAGTGAGCGAGCCGGGATCGGCGGGCGCTCCCGAGTGGGAGGTCCACGCCCGATGGTGGCAGGACCACTTCACGGGCGGCGCCGATCCGGAGTACGAGGAGCAGATCCTCCCGCTGGCCGAAGCCCACCTGGGCGGGATCGCACGGGTGCTCGACGTCGGCTGCGGCGAAGGCCAGCTCGCGCGCCGCATCGCGGCGGCCGGGGCCCGGGTCGTCGGTGTCGACCCCTCGTGGGCCCAGATCACCGAGGCCCGGTGGCGCGGGGGCGGCCCGAGCTACCTCCGCGGATCGGCGACTGCGCTGGCGGTCGGGTCGGGAACGGTGGACGGGGTGGTGGCGTGTCTCGTGCTGGAGCACGTCGAGCCGTTCGAACCGGCGATCGACGAGATCGCTCGGGTGCTCCGCCCGAACGGGGTCTTCGTGCTGTTCCTCAACCACCCGCTACTCCAGGCGCCCGAGAGCGGGTGGGTCGACGACCACATCCTCGGGGAGCAGTACTGGCGAATCGGGCCGTACCTCCCCGACGACGAGTCGCTCGAGGAGGTGGCTCCCGGGGTGAGATTGCCCTTCATGCACCGCCCGCTCAGCCGATACATCAACGTGATGGCTGACCGCGGGCTGCTGGTCGAGCACATGGACGAACCGGCGCCTCCGCCGGGCTTCGTGGC
>BTUT01000208.1:0-5912 GCA_045862935.1 Acidimicrobiia bacterium | reverse complement strand
TGCGGAGGTCGTCGAGTGCCATCCGCGTCAGGACGGTGGACTTCCCCGACCCCCATGTACCGGTGATCAAGGTGTGGAGCGGTCGCAGCTCGATCGGGTGCGCAACGGATGTGCCGTCGTCGGACGTGCCCAGCACCGTGGCATCCACAGTAGGGGTGGTCGACGCTCGGAGCCGCGGAGGCACCGGCCGGACCGAGGCAGGCAGCGGCTCCACGGTGGGGATCGGTCCGCCGCTCGGGACGGGCCAACCGACGGGCGACTCGGTGAGTGTGACGAGGTCGCGGAGCTCACGGGTCCCCAGCCCGCCGCGCAGCGGGAGTCCGACGCTGAGCGCTTGCGCGAGCCCGTTCGGTTCGAACTCGATCTCGAAGCCGCCCAGGATGTGGCGTCGCCCGGCTACGACCACACCGCCGTCTTGGCGGTGCACCTCCGTCTCCGATGTGAGCGCGGCGCTGATGCTGCGCAGGAACGACTCGGGCATCGGCTCGGGACTCGTGACCGCGATCTCGGCGACGAAGACGGGGCTGGTGTAGCTGGCCTGCAAGTCGATGAGGGTGGCGAGGCCACGGTCGACCTGGGAGACGCCGTCGAACCGCATGTTGGCGGGTGCACGCTCGGCGATGGCGTGCAAGCGCGTCACCGCGTCGTCGAGCTCGAGTCGGTCGAGCGGCGAGAGCTCCGTGGCGAGCATCGTGGCACGGACGGTCACGGGGCGGTTGAAGGCGACGAGGCGCCGGCTCATGGGCAGCCACGGCTCGACCGTCGGATGGAACCGGCTCACGACGTCGACGGTCTCGGAACCGACGCCTACTGGGACCGTCCGCTGGCGGATGAGTGCAGAATGCTCAGCCGTGTGGGTGAGGTCGATGACGTCCGGGGGAGCGAACATCTCCGCGGGATCGATGTTCCGCGCGCGATACGGGGTGCGCCCAGGGGCGTCGGTCAGCTCGTCGAGCGCAGGTCGAATGCCGGCGATCTCGAGCGCGGTCGACCCTTGCGGTCCGAGCATCCCGATTGCGATCCGGCACCGGAGTCGCATCCCGTCGTCGTCTCCCGGGATCGCGGCGACCTCGGTGACGATCACTGCCCGTCCCGGTCGCCACGCCGTCTCGACGAGGTGGTCGAAGCGCCCGGTGATCGCCTTGACGCTCTCGGGGTCCAGACCCCGGGAGTCGGCGGCGGTCATCTCTCGCACGATCCAGGTGACCTCGGTGACGAGGGGATCGAGCGCTGACCCGCTTGCCGGCGTCCAGGCCCACGTCTGGCAGCCGGACTCGGAGGGGCTGCCCGAGGCGCGTTCGGTGAGCGCGGCATCGTGTAGCTCAGTCGCATCTGAGGTCGCTTCGCACGAAGGGCGGCCGACGTTCACGAGCGGGTCGTTCCGAAGTGTGCGAGCAGCGCTCCGCTCGCGGCGGCGATCTCGGCCTTCAGCAAGAGGAACTGCTCCTGGACGAGATCCCTGTACAGCGGGAAGTTGCACTCGAGCCACGAGAGCGCGCCGGCCTCGTCCTCGGCGTCGACGAACTGCTCGAACTCTGTGAGCTGGGCGTCGGACATCTGCTCGGCGAGCGTGGTCCCCACGCGCATCTCGAGGGTCTCGTAGCAGTGCGCGAGCAGGGAGTTGGCATCAGTCGGCTCGAGCGCGCCGAGGCCGACGTCCTCGAGGAACTCGGCGTCGAGCGTGATCGCCGTTCGGGTGTCACCCATGGTGGCTTCCTTTGTGTGGTCGAAGGATCCAGGGCTCGTCAGGCGCGCGCGGTGACGACGATGTCGACGCGCCGATTCGACTGTCGGTCGCCGTCGGCGCTGGTGACGCTGCCGTACCCGGTGAAGGTGATCGTGGACGGGTCCCACGCGAGGGACGCGGCCAGCGCGTTGCGCACGTTCTCGGCGCGCTGCGTCGACAGCGGGATGTTGACCTCGTCGGTCCCGGTGGAGTCGGCGAAGCCTGCAACCTGGATCGACCGCACGCCAGGCAACGCGCGGATCTGGTCCCCGACGTCGTTCACGGCTGCGACGGCGTCGGGCCGGAGCTCTGCTGACCCGGTGTCGAACAGGGCCTGACCCATCGTGAACGTCGTGACACGTCCGGTCTGGGCGGTCGAGACGCCGGACTCGTACGACGGCGGCTTCATCACCTGGCTTCCGTCGGTCAGCCAGCGCTGACCGGTGCTGGCGAGTCGCCCACCGCTGTCGGCGAGCAGCGTGTGGAGAACGGCCTCGATGGCCTTGTCGGAGCGGGGGTCGCCGGTCGTCGGCATGACGAGGTGCACGACCCATCCCGTGGTCTCCATCGGGAAGAGGCCGGCCTCGCGGATGCGCGTGGCGGCGTCCTCCACGGAGAGCCTCGCCGCGTCGGGCCCCAGCACCACAGGCCCCACGTCGTGGCGACCGCTGACGTTCAGGAACACCTCCACGCCGCCCTTGGACGGATTCGCCTCGAGGTGGTCGGCCAGCGACCGGAAGGGCGCGAACAGGTCGACTGCCGCCGGACGGGGCGCCTGCAGGAGCCCGTCGGCGGCCGCACCCACCTCGTCACGGGTTGCCTCGCGGTTGCGCTCGCAGGTGATCGAGTTCTGCGAGCGGGGGCAGGTGAACGTGCCGACGAACGTCGTGGCGTCGGTGCCGTCGAGCACGCCGCCGACGAGGATCGACGTGCCCCGCTCCGCGGTCTCGTCGATCTCGGCGTTGACGCTCGAGGTGAGCGCGGCCGGGTCGGCCGAGGCCGGCTCGACGAACACGGCCGTGAGCGACCGCGGCGGATCGCCGCCTGCGTTGCGGACGATGACGAAGGCGGCGAGCGCCGCGACAACGGCAACCACTACGAGTGCCGTGCGGAGTCCCGCTGCGCGGCTCTTGCGCTTCCGCAGCTGGTTGGGCTGGGTGGGGAGGAAGGGGTTGTCGGTCATCGGTGAGTGCTCCTGTCAGCTATGCCAGCCGCCGCCGTACGCGTCGACCCACGCTCGGCCGAGGGCTTCGGCGAGTGCGCCGCGCTGGGTGTGGTCGGTGGTCATGGTCTGGGGGGACGGATGCGGCCCGTCCGGAAGGCGGGGTGCCATGCCGGTGCCGGACCGCAGGTTCACGACGAAGCCGCGCAGGGCGGCCGGTCGTTCTGCCGGGGTGAGAGTGAGGTCGGGTGCCGGGGCTGACGGAAGCGCGCTGCTCCAGCTCGCGCTCGACGTCGCGACGACGATCACGGCCTTGTCGTCTTCCGAGAACGGCGCAAGGTCGCTCACCGCGCGAGCGGTCGCCGTCCAGGGCGGCTCCGTGCTCGCCGTCGGAGACGCTGCCGCCGCGTCCAGGGCGGCCCGCTGCGTCGTCACCCGAAGCGGGGTGCCGTGCCCGATGGCCACGCCATCGCCTGGGATTCCGTAGCGGGCGACGTAGTCGACGAACACCGGGAGCTCATCACGGAGCACCGCTGCGCTCGCTGGATCGGCGAGGACTTCCGGGGCGATGAGCACCTCGACCTGCAGCGGGCGGACGCGGGCCGTGTTGCCGATCGGCCCCGGCAGCGAGATTGGGGCAAGCGCTTCATTCGGTACCGCGCCAGTTGGTGCGCCAGCCTCCTGCATCGTCGAGCCCCTGTCGTTTCCCTGGTCGCTGCCGTTGTCGAGAGACCCGGCGAGCGCGCCAACCCCGAAGAGCCCTACCGCCGCCACCACGAGCCAGAGCAGCGGCACCAAGCACCCGCTGAGGTCAGGACCGCGGCGCATGCGCCTCTGCCCGCGACGGTCAGCGTGCGTTGCGTGCTGCTCCGCGGGGGTGATCCTCATTGCCCGCGGGACGGGTGGAGGAGGTGGAGGGGGAGGCATCGGGAGACCGGTGCGTGCTCCGCCGACGCGCGTCGCGCCGTTCGGCAACGCGATGCCCGGGCGGCGACCGGACATCGGCCGCCACCCGTGCAACGCCGCCCTGGTGGTGCTGGGCCGATCGGCCCCCGAGGGTCGGATGGGAGAGAGGCGGTCTTCCATCAGACCTTGACTCCCTCGCCGTTCGAGCTGGGGTGTCCCGGTTCGGTCACGCTGACCACCGGGGTGTCCTCGGGCTCGGGGACGGTCGTCGCCGTTTCCGCGGTCTCCGCCGCGTCGGCCTCGGCTTCCGCGCTGTCTGTCGGCGCCGCGTCCACCGGCTTGTCGCTCGCTTCGGCCGGAAGTGGCGCGATGGACTCGAGGAGCCGATCGAGCTCATCGACCACCGCAGCGGGCGCCGGAGCGGGGTGGCTTGCCAGCCACTGCAACCATGTCGCCACGATCGGGTCGTTCCCGCAGGCACGCTCGAGGGAGGAGTCGAGACCGTGGCTGAGCGTCGCTTCCGCCGAGATCGGCTTGCCCGTCGTCTCCTGGACGCCGGCCGCGTACCGCAGGCTCTGACGGTCGGTGTGCAAGTCTTGGACGTGGTACGACCAGCACGCCTGGGCCATGACCGTGCGGCAGGCAGCTTCGGCGTCGAGCTCGGCGCGACGCATCGACAGCCAACGTCCCTTGATCTCCGCGAGTCGCTGGCGGGCGTCGGCCGCGACCTCCTTCCGCCGGATCAGCTCGTTCCGCAACGGGCTGGCGTGCGCCATCGACATGACGACCGCCACCCAGAGGAGGAACGCCTGGAGGCCCATGAGCCAGCCGCTCGGGACGGTGGCGCCCTCCTCGGCGAAGAACGCCGAGCGCAGTCCGCCGATGCCGAAGACGGCCAGTCCGAGTGCGAGCAGGACCGACGAGAGCACGAGGCTCACCGGGTTGGCCTTCGCGCCGTCCAGCCGGTCGAACAGTCGCCGGAGTGCGTAGCCGCCACTGTGAGCCCCGGCGACGAGCGCGACACCGGCCGTGATCGCGAGGACGTCGACGTTCATCTGGTCCTCGCCGGTGATCTCGAAAGCGAAGCGGTTCAGGACGAACTCGCCGAGCGCGATCACCAGCAGCACGATCCACATGAGGACCGCTGAGCCCTCGGTGAGGAGGGGGAGCCGCCAGGTGACCTTCTCGATCTCGGCCTCGAAGGTGCGCAGGGAGTGATCGGCGAGCACGGCCTCGCGCGCCTCGGCCTTCAACTCGGGCACGAGGAGTCGAACTGCCTCGCTCTTGACGGCGTGATCCGTCAGGGCCTTGTTGACGCTGTCGCTCTTTGCAGCCGAATCGAGATTGCGGGACTGGACGCCCTGCTTCTCGACCTCCGCGGCGATGGGATCGTCGCCGAGCCGCGGGTGGTCGGCCGCGATTCGGTTGCTCTTTCCCATCTCCTCACACCGAGTGATGGGGATCCCCTCGATGCGTTCGCCGTCATTCCCGTCGGCGGGGGCGGAATTCCGGTTCTTGAACACCGCGGACCTCCTGGGTCGCTTTCCTATGCGTGCAGGGAGGGAGACCCGGCAGGGTTCGGGCGGCTGACGGAAGCGGACGGAGGTTGCGGGCGGCCTCGTTGGTCGACTTGGATCAGACGGAACGAATCGGACGGGTGGGGTGCTCGATGAACGGACTGATGAAGACGATCGGCTCCGACGATCTCGTCTCGGTCAACGAGGCCCGGGAGGCGTTCCTGGTCTTGGCGCCGATCATCGAGGCGACCGGTGACCCGGACGCAGTCGATGCCGCGAGCCGGGTGGTGGCCCGGATGTCGGAAGGGGCGTTTCGTGCGGTGCTGGACTGGTGGCTGGTCGTCACCACGGAGGCATCGACACCGACTGGCGATGCCTTCCGGCTGCCGGACACGGTGCCGGCCGAACTCCGAGGCCCGATGGAGGAGCTCGTCGCGATCAAGCCTCGGGTGTCGGTGCCGCCAGCTCGATGGGTGGCCGCGACACGCGACCTGGAGGCGGCACTCGGACGCCTCCATGAGAAGCTCGAGTTGGACTCCTACGGGAAGGTCGCCTTGCCGAAGGAGCAGAAGGTGTGGGCCTGGCTCCTCGAGCAGATCCA
>BTUT01000207.1:0-5929 GCA_045862935.1 Acidimicrobiia bacterium | reverse complement strand
ACCCTCCAGCCGGTCCTCACGCTCACGCTCGGCGCCATCGAGTCCACCCCGCTCGAGATGACCACGGTGGCCGCCTCGGTCGCGAGCATGGGCCTGCGCCACGATCCGTACTTCGTCGATCGGATCGTCAACCCCGCCGGGGTCACGATCTACCAGGAGTCCAGCCCCGGCGTGCGGGCGCTCGACGAGGACGCCGCCGCCTGCGTGGTCAACCAGCTGCGCGGCGTCGTCACCGGCGGGACGGGTACCGGGGCCTCGGTGCCGGGCTGGGAGGTGGCCGGCAAGACCGGCACGACCGACACCCAGGCCGACGCGTGGTTCCTCGGGATGACGCCGAAGCTCGTGGCGGCGGTCTGGCACGGCAACGCGCAGGGCCGCGTCCCCGGAGCGGGCTTCGGTGGTCAGGTCCCGGCGACCATCTTCCGCCGCTTCATGACCGCGCAGCTCGACGGCCTCGATCCGCAGGGCTGGCCCGCGCCACCGGGGTGGTGCAACGCGCCCGGGCAGTTCCTCACCGCGGGCGGCCGCACGGCGACACCGCCGGTCGAGCTCGAGACGACGCCGCCCCCGACCGTGATCGTGAACCGACCCGTGCCGACCACACCCCCGGCGACGGCACCGGCGACGCCGCCGACCACGGCACCGCCCACGCCGCCGACCACGGCACCGCCCACGTCGCCGACCACGGTGCCGCCCGGCAGGTAGACGCCGTAGATTCGGGTGGTGGACAGCCTCGAGCCGCTCCTGGTCTTGCAGGAGCACGACGTCGCGCTCGACCGGCTCCGGCACCGCCACGCGACCCTGCCGGAGCGTGCTGTCGTGGCGGCGGTCGAGCGGGAGCTCGGTGAGCTCGACGCCCAGCTCTCCGAGCTCGAAGCGCCCCTCGCCGAGTTGGCGCGCACCCAGCAGCGCTACGAGGACGAGGCGCAGTCGCTCTCCGAGCAGGCGCACGGAGCCCACGAGAGGCTGTACTCCGGCGCCGTCACCTCACCGCGTGAGCTCCAGGCGCTGCAGGCCGACGTCGACCAGCTCCGCCGGCACCAGGCGATGGTCGAGGAGCGTGCGCTCGCGGTGATGGAGGAGCGCGAGCCCCTCGACGTGCAGGTCACCGAGCTCCGGGCCGGTCGCGCGACGCGCTCGGCGGAGCTCGACACGGCGCGCGCGGCACTGGCCGCGGCCGCGGCCCAGGTCGAAGCCGAGATCGCTGCCGAGCAAGCCGTGCGCGACGCGTCGACCGAGGGCATCGACGCGCCGGTGCTGGCCCTCTACGAGCGCTGCCGTGCGAGCTCGGCGACGCGGGTGGGTGCGGCGCGGCTCGTGGGTCACACCTGTCAGGGCTGTCACCTCACGATCCCCGCGACGGAGGTCGACGCGCTCCGCAAGGCCGCGCCGGGAACGATCGCGCACTGCGACAACTGCGGCGCGATCCTCGTCCCGTGACCCGCGACGACCAGCCGTCGCTCCCGCTCGACGGGACGCGGACCTCGGCGGCGGTGCCCGCGGCGACGCGCGACCGAGTCGTCGTGACGTTCGACGGCGGGTCGCGCGGCAACCCCGGTCCCGCGGCCATCGGTGCGGTGGTCCTCGATCCCGCCACCAGCCCGCCCACGCGTCTCGCGACGGTGAGCGAGCGCATCGGCACCACGACCAACAACGTGGCGGAGTACCGGGCACTCGTCGCGGGTCTGCAGGCCGCGCGCGCTCACCCCTCGCGGGCGGTCGAGGTGCGCGGCGACTCGATGCTCGTGATCCGTCAGGTCGAAGGGACCTGGAAGGTCAAGCAGGCCCATCTCCGGCCGCTCGTGGACGAGGTGCGCGAGCTGCTCCGCGGCTACGAGGCCGTGTCGCTCGTCCACGTGCCGCGCGAGGAGAACACCGACGCCGACCTGCTCGTGAACGCCGCGCTCGACGCCCGGTGATGTCGTGTTGCTCTGGTACATCGGGCTGTCGGTGCTGCTCGTGGCGAACGTGTTCCGCAGCGTGGGTCTCGACTACCGGCTGATCGCGGCCGGGTCGATGCTGGTGCTGCTCGTCGACCTCCCGGTCGGGCATCGAGCGTTCGGGCACTCGCTCGCCTTCGCGGCCTGCGCCCTGGTGGTGGTGATGGCGTGGCCGCTGCGGGGCTCGCGGCTCGCGCGCCGTCGCTGGCTGTGCGTGCCGATCGGGATCTTCGCGGGTCTGGTGCTCTCGGGCGCGTGGACCGACACCGAGGTGTTCTGGTGGCCGTTGTTCGGGACGTCGTTCGGCGATGTGCCGCTGCTGGGCGCGTGGTGGGTGGTGGTGCTCGAGGAGATCGTGGGGCTGGTCGCGTGCTGGTGGGTGGTCGGGCAGTTCGACCTCTACCTGGAGCCGGTGCGTCGCGACTTCTGGCGCAGCGGAAGGTTGCGCGCGACCGAGGGGCCGAGCGCGTGAGCGCGCTCATCTTCGTCCGCCACGGTCAGACCGACGCGAACGCGGCCGGCCTGCTGCTCGGCCGCACCGACCCGCCGCTCAACGACCACGGTCGGGCCCAGGCGGCGTCGATCGCGACCCGGGTGGCCGCGTTCGGCCCCGAGCGGTTGACGGCGAGCCCGTTGGCGCGCGCCGTCGAGACCGCCGAGATCGTCGCGGAGGCGTGCGGTGGCCTGGCGGTCGACGTCGAGGAGCGGCTCATCGAGGTCGACTACGGGCGCTACGACGGCATCCCGTTCGCGGAGATCCCGTCCCAGCTGAACCGTCGCTGGCGCAGCGACCCCGACTTCGCGCCCGACGGCGGCGAGAGCCTCGCCTCGGTGGGTGAGCGGATGGCGCGCTACACGGCCGAGGTGCTCGGCGCCCTCGACGCCGCGCCGGTGGTGGCGGTGAGCCACGTCTCGCCGATCAAGGCCGCCGTGCTGTGGGCGCTCGACCTGCCCGCGCTCTACGCGTGGCGACTCCGCCTCGACAACGCGTCCATGACCCGCCTCGCACCCGGCCCCGACGGCCCGGTGCTCCTCGCCTTCAACGAGCGCTGAACGGCCACGTCCCACGCCCGCCCGTCGGTCGTCCGGTACTCGTTTCGGCGTCGGTCCTCGCCCTGCACTCGTTTCGGCGTCGGTCCGTGGCCCTGTACTCGTTTCGGCGTCGGTCCTCGCCCTGCACTCGTTTCGGCGTCGGAAATGGCTGCTGTACGACCAGATCCGTCGCCGAATGGCTCAGCGCGCGGTGATCGGGATGGTCCGGCGCGCCGCCGCCTTCGCCGGACGGGCGTGCCCACCGCCGGCGTCGACGATGAACCGGCCCTCGCCGGGGCCCTCGGCGATCGGCATGCCGAGCGCGTCGAGGAGTGCGTGGTCGTCCTCGGCGGACCGACCGGTGGTGGTGAGGTAGTTGCCGACGATCAGGGCGTTCGCGCCGGCCAGCAGCCCCATCGCTTGGAGCTCGCCGAGCACCCGCTCCCGTCCACCGGCGAGTCGCAGCCATGTGCCCGGGAGCACGAGCCGGAACAGGGCGATGGCCTGGAGCGCCTCGCGCGGTGACAGCACCGTCTGGTCGGCGAGGGGGGTGCCGGGACGCGGGTCGAGCAGGTTGATCGGCACCTCGCACGGCCCGAGCGCGGCGAGCTCGAAGGCGAAGTCGATGCGCTGGGCGAGGGTCTCACCCATCCCGAGGATGCCGCCGCAGCAGAGCTCCATGCCCGCGTCGATCGCGATACGGGCGGTGTCGACGCGGTCGTCGTAGCCGTGCGTGGTGCAGATCTGCGGGAACACCTCGCGGCAGGTCTCGAGGTTGTGGTTGTAGCGTCGCACGCCCGCGTCCGCGAGCCGCTGGGCCTGCTCGGCGGTCAACAGGCCCAGGGAGCAGGCGACCTCGAGCCCGGTCTCGTCGCGCACCGCGTGCACCGCGTCGATCACCTTGCTCAGCAGGCGCTCCTCGGGGCCGCGCACCGCGACCACGATGCAGAACTGCGTGGCCCCGACGTCGCGGGTGGCCCGAGCCGCAGCGAGCACCTCGTCGAGGTCGAGGAACGGGTAGACGTCGACGTCGGTGGGGTAGCGCACCGACTGCGAGCAGAAGGCGCAGTCCTCCGGGCAGGCACCCGACTTCGCGTTGACGAGGCTCTCGAGCTCCACTTCGGGCCCGCAGTAGGCGAGACGAACGCGATGGGCGAGCGCCACGAGGTCGGGGAGGTGGTCGAGCGAGAGCGCGGCGACGGCGTCGACCTCGGCGCGGGTGAGCGGTCGGCGCTCCTCGAGCAGCGCGGCTTCGGCGGTGGTGAGGGCGTCGAGCATCGCCCGGAAGCGTAGATGCCCCGGACGGCGGCGGCTCAGGTGGACGACGCCCCGGGCGAGCTCTCGGATCTCGATCGTGAGTGGGACGAGCGAGAGGGATGCGGGGACGAGCCGAGCGCCGCCCTCGCGGCCCGAGAAGTCGGACGTGGTTCAATGGTGGGCGGTGGTGAGTCGGCCGGGCGGCCGCGTGCCGACTGCGATCGGTCCGAGGAACGTCCGGACTCCACAGGGCGCGGTGCTGGGTAACACCCAGTCGGGGTGACCCGCAGGAAAGTGCCACAGAGAAGAACCGCCGATGGCGGGGCAACCCGCACAGGCAAGGGTGAAACGGTGCGGTAAGAGCGCACCAGCACCCGGGGCGACCCGGGTGGCTCGGCAAACCCCACCGGGAGCAAGGTCAGACAGGGGGAGGGCTGCCCGTCCGCATGGCGTGGGCCTCGGCTGGCGCCAGACAACCCCGGGTGGACCGCTGGAGCCGGCGGGCAACCGTCGGCCGAGAGGGATGGCCGCCACCGGGCTCCGGTCCGGCACAGAATCCGGCGTACAGGCCGACTCATCACCATTCAAGCCTGTGACCAGGGGTTTTGCGCCGAGAACGGCTCAGGACTTGCGGTTGGTTAGGTCCACCACTTTGGTGGCCGGCCGCGATTCGATGGGTGGATGACTCGTCGTGTGTTGGGTAGCCGTTGTCGTCATGTGACCGTCCTCGAGCCGTCGCGGGACCTGTGCGGGACGTCGCCGACACAGTTCGCTGATCTGTTGGAACGCCTGGCGCCGCTGGTGACCGCTGAGTACGAGGCACGCGGCGAGCGGCCGGGCCGTCAACGCGCGCTCGGTGGGGGCGACAAGCCGAACCCGTTCTGGTTCCGGCTGCTGGTCGCGTTGACGCACCTGCGTCAAGGCACCAGTGTGCGGGCGACCGCAGCGATGTTCGGGATCCACGAGCGCACGGTCCGCAAGTACCGCGACGAGATCGTGGGGCTCTTGGCCGCGCACGGCTGCCAACCCCCGGGAGCGGCGCGGCCGATCCGCACCCTCGAGGAGCTGCGCGTGCATCTCGATGGTCTGGCCGACGAGTGCTGCATGGTCGACGGCACCCACGTGCCCCGCTCGATGCCGGTCGACTGGGACGCGCAACGCGCCGCGTACTCGGGCAAGGACCGAGACCACGTCGTCAAAGGCACCGTCGTCGCCGACCGGTCGCGTCGCCCGGTCTGGTTCGAGGCCAACCCCAACGGCGAAGGTCGAACCCACGACATCACCATGCTGCGCGCCCAGGTCGGGCTCCTCGGCGTCCTCGCCGCGACCACCGCGCACGTCCTGGCCGACAAGGCCTACGTCGGACTCAAGCACGACATCGATCCCGACCGTTCGATCACTCCCGAGGTCAAACCCCGCGGTGGGGTCCTCGACGACCTCGCCCGCATGGTCAACCGGGACCTCTCGTCGCTGCGCATGCCCGTCGAACACGCCGTCGGCCGCATGAAGTGGTGGCGAGCACTGCGCTACTGGCGCAACGCACCCGAACGATTCGGACCCACAGGCAAAGCCATCGCCACCCTCGCCTCGATCACCTGAAACCACCGGCACCACTGATCCCACCCCCCAACCCCACATACCAAACCCGACGCGTGTAGTCAGAATACCGCGGGGGTGCCCAAAGGGGCGCCCGCACCCCG
>BTUT01000206.1:0-5944 GCA_045862935.1 Acidimicrobiia bacterium | reverse complement strand
GACGTGGCGGGCGCGGGGGTCGTTCCGGACCTGCGATCGGGTGGCGTCGCGCAGCGACGCGAGACCGAGGCGCGCCGCGACCGCTTCGACCTCGACCCGTCGTTCGGCGTACGCGCTGTCGGCGAGGGTGCGCTCGGTGCCCGAGTGCACGACCACCACACCGAGTGCTCGGGGGATCGGGATCGGCTCGACGGCGAGGCTGCGGCAGTCGAGGAGCAGCGCGTGACCCGCGACCGCGTGGAGCGCGGCCATCTGGTCCATGAGCCCGCCGGGCACGCCGGTGGCGCGGACCTCGGCGTCGAGCGCGAGCCGCGCGATGGTCGTGCGGTCCTGCGCGAACCCTCCGTCCGTGAGCGCCAGGGCGAGCGCGACGGTGAGGGCCGAGCTCGACGACAGGCCCGCCCCGACCGGCACGCTGGACGTGATCGTGAGGTCGCACGGCGCGACCTGCTCCCCGTGAGCATGGAGCGCGGCGACCACCCCTGCCACGAAGCCGCCCCAGTGCGGCTCGACGGTACGGGGGTCGGTTCGTCCGTCGAGCGCGCACTCGACAGTTCCCTCCAGCTCGCGGGACCGGGCCCGGACCCCACGCCCGGTCGGTGGCTCGACGGTCACGCGAGCATCACGGTCGATGGCCATGGGCAGGCACCAGCCGCCCTGGTAGTCGGTGTGGTCCCCGATGAGGTTGACCCGCCCGGGCGCGCGCCAGGTCCTCACCCGGAGAACGCGGGGAGCACCTGCTCGGCGAACCGGTCGAGGCCCTCGACATCGAACGGCGCGCGCAGCGCCACGATCACCCACTCGGCCCCGGCGTCCCGGTACTCGCCGATCCGGTCGATCACCTCTTGCGTGCTGCCCTTCAGCGCGCTCTCGGCGATGCGCGGCGCGCCGCCGCCGAATTGGCGTACGAGGTCGTCTTCCTTCCAGGCGAGGGCGAGGTTCACGGTCCTCGTGATCTCCGCTCCGTCGCGCCCGACCGCGTCGCAGTGCCGGTCGAGGACCTCGCGCTTGTGGCGGAACGTCTCGGGAGGCACGAACGCGAGGTTCCACCCGTCGGCGTGCTGCGCGGTGATGCGCAACGTGAGCTTCTCCCCGCCGCCGCCGACCCAGATCGGGAGGCGGTGCTGCACGGGCTTCGGATCGCAACGCGCGTCGCGCAGCTGGAAGTACGCGCCGTCGAAGTTCGACACGTCCTCGGTGAGGAGCAGCCGCACGCACTGGATGGCTTCGTCGAGGATGCGCAGGCGCTCACCGGCCGAAGGGAACGGGATGCCGTACGCCGAGTACTCGCCCTGGTGCCAACCGCTGCCGAGCCCGAGGACCACCCGGCCCCCGGAGAGGTGGTCGAGCGTGGCCATCGCGTTGGCGAGCACCGCGGGATGGCGGTAGCCGGCGCAGTACACCAGGCTCCCGCAGCGGACCCGGTCGGTTGTGAGCGCGAGGGCCGTGTGGGTCGTGAGCGCCTCGAGGCAGTGCGAGCCCGAAGCCACGGTCCCGTCGGCCGCGAACGACGCGTCAGCCGCGTAGAAGTGGTCCCACACGGAGATCCACTCGAAGCCCTGGCTCTCGATCCGCTCCCACAGGGCCCGGAGCTCGGCCGTCGAGGTGTTCTGGAGACCCGCGTGAACGCCGAAGTGCATGGCCCGAGCCTCGCGCGAACCCCGCGGACCGGGCGAAGCGACGGGAGCAACGTACAGTGGCGCCGTGCTCGAGGTGCAGACCTGGCCCGAGCTGCGCGACCCGGTGATGGTCGTCGCGTTGAGCGGCTGGGTGGACGCAGGGATGGCCGGCTCGACCGCCGCGTCGATCCTGCGCGAGCAGATGGGGGCGGGCCGGTGCTTCGCGCGCCTCGACCTCGCCGACCTCGTCGACCTCCAGCAGACGCGTCCGGAGGTCGAGATCGTCGACGGGGTGACCCGCCGGATCTCCTGGCCGGTGATCGAGTGCGTGGCCGGCTCCGTGGGGCGTGACGTCGTGCTCGTCACCGGCCCGGAGCCGTCGTTGCGCTGGCCGGCGGTGATCGCTTCGCTCGTCGAGATGGCCCACCGGCTCGGTGTGACCGCCGCCTTCGGCCTCGGAGCCATGCCCGCGATGGCCACCCACCGACAGCCCATCCCCGTGCTGGCGACCGCGACGGGCGACGAGCTCGCCGACCGGGCCGGAGCGCTGCGCACCGACTACGTGGGCGTCACCGGGATGCAGACCGCGCTCCTCGTCGCGCTCGGGGAGGCGGGGATCCCGGCGCTCGGCCTCTGGGCGCAGGTGCCCCACTACGTGGCGGGCAGCCCGTCACCGCCGGCGACGCGGGCGGTGCTGGTGCGCCTCGCCGACCTCGGCGGCGTCACCGTGGACCTCGGGGAGCTCGACGCCGAGGTGGAGCGGTACGCGGCCAAGGTCGAGGAGGGCCTCGCCGACCGGCCCGACGTCGCCGAGCTCGTCCAGGCCATCGAGGCCGAGCACCCGTCGATCCCCACCGGTGACGAGCTGGTGTCGGAGATCGAGCGGTTCCTGCGCTCGCAGCGCGACCAGGACTGATCGAGCCACGCGCGCGGCGCTCCGGTTCCCCGTGCGTCGGCGCGAGTCCGCGATCTCGCGCTCCCGGCCACGCCGGTGAGCGCCTTCTGGGTCAGCTTCGGCCTGATCTTCGTCGCGGAGCTGGGCGACAAGAGCCAGCTGCTGGCGTTGACGCTCGCGGCGCGCTACCGCGCCCTCACGATCCTGGCGGCGATCACCGCGGCGACCGTGGTCGTCCACCTCGTGAGCGTCACCTTCGGCGCGGCCGTGGGCGCGGCGTTGCCCACCGACGCGATCTCGGTGCTCGCGGGGATCGCGTTCCTCGGCTTCGCGGTGTGGACGCTGCGCGGCGACGAGCTCGACGAGGCGGTCGCGGCCCGCGCCGTGACCAGCGAACGTTCCGTGTTCCTCACCGTCGCGGCCGCCTTCTTCCTCGCGGAGCTGGGCGACAAGACCATGCTCGCCACGATCACCCTCGCGGCGGACCACGGCTTCGTCGGCACCTGGATCGGCTCGACGTTGGGCATGGTCGCGGCCGACGCGCTGGCGATCCTCCTGGGCCACCTGCTCGGTGCACACCTCCCCGAACGGGTGATCCGGATCGCGGCGGCCGTGATCTTCGCCGCCTTCGGCGTGTGGCTGATCTGGGAGGCCCTGCGCTGACACACCGGAGTCGCCGGGTGGGAGGCGGGCGAGAAGGAAGCGGCCCCGCGTGCGCCGGCGGACGGCAGGCCGGGGCAGGGACGGCCCGCTCGTCCACCGGGCACCGACAGTATGTTCCGTGCCCCGCGATCCCGCCAGGGTGCAATCGCGTCGGATCGGGGGGACGAGAATGTCGGACGCACCCCACGACCGGAGGATCGAGCCCATGAGCGTCGTCAGGATCAACGAGATCACCGTTCCCCCCGATCGGGCCGAGGAGCTCGAACGCCGCTTCGCGGCGCGTGCCGGCGAGGTGGCGAAGTCGCCGGGCTTCGAGGCGTTCGAGCTGCTGCGGCCGTCCGACGGTCGCGACGTCTACCTCGTGTACACGCGGTGGCGCAGCCGGGAGGACTTCGACGCGTGGGTCGCCAGCCCGGCGTTCGCCCACGGGCACCGCGCCCAGCAGACCGAGGGCCCGGTGAGCAACCAGAGCGAGCTGTGGGCCTACGACGTCATCCAGCACGAGGGCCCGGCGCCAGCCTGACCATGGCTGCCCAGAACCTCACCTGGTTGCTCGACTTCCACCAGGCCTGGGCCTACGTCGCGATCGGGGCGAACGCGGTCGCGGGCTTGGCCGCGCTCGTGGCGTGGCGGGTCCGGGGGTGGCGCGGCCGGTGGGTGTGGGGGCTCACGATCGCGGCCGAGGCCGCGATGATGGTCCAGGTGCTCGCGGGGGTCGCGCTCGTGGCGAGCGACCAGTACGTCGCGCCCCGGTTCCACATGTTCTACGGCTTCGTCGCGTTCTTGACCGTCGGCATCGCGTACTCGTATCGCCAGCAGATGCGTGGTCGGCGAGAGCTGGTCTACGGCCTCGTCGGGCTGTTCATCATGGGCCTGGGGATCCGCGCGATCCTCCAAGCGGCATGAGGGGCGCGTCCGCCGGGAGCCGGCTCCGGGTGCTGCTGCTCTTCGGGGGGCGCTCGGCGGAGCACGACGTCTCGCGCGTGAGCGCGGTCGCGGCTGCGGCCGCGCTCGACCCCGAGCGGTACGAGGTCATCCCCGTGGCTATCACGACGGAGGGGCGCTGGCTGCTCGCGGGCCAGGCCCGCGCCGCGCTCGCCGCCGGCCGGGCCGATCTTCCCGAGGCGTTCCGCGTGGAGGGTCTGCCGGTGGCCGAGGTCCCCGACCCGGAGCAACGCGCGCTCGTGCCGCTCGACGCTTCGGCGCACGTGGAGGGTCCGTTGGAGTTCGACGTGGTGCTCCCGCTCCTGCACGGGCCCTACGGCGAGGACGGCACCGTGCAGGGCCTCTTCGAGCTCGCCGGGGTCCCCTACGTGGGCTCGGGCGTGCTCGGCTCCGCGGTCGCGATGGACAAGGTGATGATGAAGCGTGCGTTCGCGGCCGAGGGCCTGCCCATCGTCGCACACCTCGTGTTCCGCGACGGTCGCGACCCGAGCGCGTTCACGGAGCGCGTCGAGGCGGAGCTGGGCTTCCCCTGCTTCGTGAAGCCGGCGAACCTGGGCTCGTCGGTGGGGGTGACCCGAGCCGGGGACGCTGCGGCGCTCCGGGCTGCGCTCGATCTCGCGCTGGGCTACGACGAGTGGGTCGTGGTGGAGGAGGCGGTGCTCGCCCGCGAGATCGAGGTCGGGGTGCTCGGCGACGACGACCCTCGGGTCTCGGTGCCCGGTGAGATCGTGCCCGGCGACGACTTCTACTCCTACGCCGACAAGTACGAGCGCCACGACGCCCAGCTCCTCGCGCCTGCCCCGCTCGGCGCGGTGGCGACGGCCGAGGTGCAGGCGCTCGCCCGGGCGGCGTTCGCCGCGTGCCGGTGCGAGGGGATGGCCCGGGTCGACTGCTTCTACGAGGAGCGCGGCCCGGGCGGCGCGCCGGGGCGGGGGTTCCTCGTGAACGAGGTGAACACCATCCCGGGATTCACCCCGATCTCGATGTTCCCGCGGCTCTGGGAGCTGTCGGGGGTGCCGTATGCCGAGCTCCTGGACGAGCTCATCGCGCACGCGCTCGCGCGCCATGACCGTCGCACCCGCCGCGCCGGCCGCCAACGCTGAACGGCGCGAGCCGCTCGTCGCTCGCCCGTGGCGGCGACGTCGCGGGCGCGACGCCCGACTACAGGTTGACGACCGGGCAGGTGAACGTGCGGGTGATGCCTTCCACCGCCTGGATCTGCGACACGACCATCCGGCCGAGGTCGTCGAGGCTGTCGGCCTCGGTGCGCACGATCACGTCGTAGGGACCGGTCACGTCATCGGCCGCCACGACGCCGGGGATCGCCCGCGCGGACGACGCGACGTGGGCGGCCTTGCCGACCTCGGTCTGGATCAAGACGTAGGCGCTGATTGCCATGCGTACCCCTTTGTCGAACCGGTGATGGCCCTCAGGGGATCGTAGCGACGCGTCGCGGCGCGAGCGATCTCCGAGCGCGGGTCGCGGAGAGCGGGCGCGACGTCGACGCGACTGCGAGCCGTGACCGACGCCGCTCAGGTGCCGAGGGCGCGCTCGAGCGCGGCGAGCTCCTCGCGCAGCGCCTCGGGCAGGTGGTCCCCGAAGGACGCGAAGTGGTCGTGCATCGTCGGCAGCTCGGCGCGCCACTCGTCGGCGTTCACCGCGAGGGCGGCCTCGATCTGCTCGGGTGTCGCGTCGAGACCTGTGAGGTCGAGGTCGTCCGGCCGGGGCACGGCGCCGATCGGCGTGCCGAGTGCGCCGGCCTCTCCCTCCAGTCGGCGGCAGATCCAGTCGAGCACCCGGGAGTTGTCGCCGAATCCCGGCC
>BTUT01000205.1:0-5945 GCA_045862935.1 Acidimicrobiia bacterium | reverse complement strand
CAACGGAGCCATCGACAACGACGGTGCCGCGAAGGCCACCCACTTCATCCAGCGTTGCTCACAGCTCGGGATCCCCTTGGTCTTCCTCCAGAACATCACCGGGTACATGGTCGGTGTCGCCGCCGAACGTGGGGGCATGATCAAACAGGGCTCGAAGATGATCCAGGCGGTCTCGACCGCGGCCGTCCCCCGCTTCACCTTCCTCATCGGTGCGAGCTTCGGTGCCGGCAACTACGGCATGTGCGGGCAGGCGTTCGACCCACGGCTCATCCTCAGCTGGCCCAATGCCCGCTCGGGCGTGATGGGCGCCGCGCAGGCGGCGCAGACCATGCGGATCGTGGCCGAGGAGAAGGCGGCCCGCACGGGTCGGCCGGCGGACGGGGCGGCGCTCGACCGGCTCGCCGCGCAGATCACCGCCCACTACGAGGCCCAGGAGTCGGCGTTCGTCACCTCCGGGCGGCTCACCGATGACGGCATGATCGATCCTCGCGACACTCGGCGGGTGCTCGGGTTCGCCCTTGCCACGGCCGCCGACTCCGAGGCGTCTCGCCCCCGGCCGCTCTCGTTCGGAGTCGGCCGGATCTGATGGATCGGGACTTCGACACGCTCCTCATCGCAAACCGCGGCGAGATCACCGTTCGGATCGCGCGTTCGGCGTCGCGTCTCGGGTTGCGGACGGTCGCCGTGCACTCGACTGCCGACGTCGGCGCGCCCCATGTGTTGGCGGCTGACGTCGCGGTTGAGATCGGCCCAGCGGAGTCGGCACGTTCGTATCTGAACGCGGAGCGGATCATCGACGCAGCTCGTCGCACCGGCGCCGGGGCGATCCATCCCGGCTACGGCTTCCTGGCCGAGAACGCCGACTTCGCGCAGGCGTGCGCCGCCGCGGGCCTGGTGTTCGTGGGCCCGGACCCCGCGGCCATCGCCGCGATGGGGGACAAGGCCGCGGCGAAGCGGCGCATGCGAGAGGTCGGCGTGCCGGTGGTCCCCGGGTACGACGGTGAGGACCAGGACGACGATCGGCTGTGCGCCGAGGCCGCGCATGTGGGCTTCCCGTTGATGGTCAAGGCGGCCGCCGGAGGAGGCGGCAAGGGAATGCGCCGCGTCGCCGACCCGGTCGCTCTGCCGGCGGCGCTCGCATCCGCGCGCCGCGAGTCGGCCTCGGCATTCGGCACCGACCGGCTGTTGCTCGAGCGCGCGCTGTTGCGCCCACGGCACGTCGAGATCCAGGTGCTCGGCGACCGTCACGGCCACCTGATCCACCTCGGAGAGCGCGATTGCTCCGTACAACGCCGGAACCAGAAGGTGATCGAGGAGTCGCCGAGCCCCGTGGTCGACGCAGCGATGCGGTCCGCGATGGGCACAGCCGCGGTGACGGCCGCGAGCGCGGTCGAGTACGTGGGCGCCGGCACGATCGAGTTCCTGGTCGACGAGCGCGGGGACTTCTACTTCCTCGAGATGAACACCCGCCTCCAGGTGGAGCATGCGGTCACCGAGATGGTCACGGGGCTCGATCTCGTCGAGTGGCAGTTGCGGATCGCCCGCGGCGAGCACCTCGCTCTCGCACAAGACGACGTTGTTCTTCGTGGTCACTCGATCGAGGCGCGCCTCTACGCCGAGGACCCCACCAACGACTACCTCCCGGCCACTGGCACGGTGCACGTGTGGGACCCGCCGCGCGGCGACGCAGTCCGTGTCGACTCAGGCATCACCGAGGGGAGCGAGATCACTCCCTACTACGACCCCATGCTCGCGAAGGTGATCGCGCACGGACGCGATCGCGACGAAGCGCGTGCTCTTCTCGCGCAGGCGCTCGAACGGACCACCGTGCTGGGTCCGCCGACGAATCGCGCGCTCGTGCTGGCCACGCTGCGGTCACCCGTGTTCGCGGCGGGAGAAGCAACGACCGCGTTCCTGGACGATCCACCGGGGGTTCCGAAGCTGACCGGCATCGGCATCGCGACCCTGGCCGCGGCCATCTACGCGCGCCGACGGTGCCGAGCCGAGGCACTGGCTCCTGGACTCGTGGGATGGTCGTCCACCGGTTCCGTCACCTCGCGGCAGCGCCTGCGAATCGGCGAGGACGTTCACGTCGTGATCGTGGAGGAGTCGCCTGAGCAGGTGGTGGTTCGTGTGGGCGATGCGGTGCATGCCGTGGTCCTCGCCGGCGAGCGACCGATGGTCGACGGCGTCGAGCAGCCGATCCGTTGCGTCGAGCCGCAACCCGGTCGGTTCCTGTTCGCGTTCTCGTCGTTCGACGTCCAGGTCGTCGATGTCGACATGGTGCCTCCATCCGACGGCGATGCCGCTGGGCAGGGTGTGCTCACCGCGCCGATGCACGGGCTGGTCATCGCGGTCGACGCCGTGTCGGGAAGCGCGGTCGTCACCGGTCAACGCCTGGTGGTGATCGAGGCGATGAAGATGGAGCACGCGATCCACGCCGACATCGACGGGTCGCTCGAAGAGATCGTCGACCTCGGCGAGCAGGTCGTGGCCAGCCAGGTGATCGCGCGGATCGTGCCCGACGTTCCTTCAGGTGGCTGAAGGCGAGGTCGTGTCAGCCCTCGTCAGCTCGCGTAGAGGCGCTCGATGACCGCGGCGTACTTCTCGGAGATCGCTCGTCGCTTGAGCTTGGAGGTCGGCGTCAACTCGTCACCGGCCGGGAGCCATTCTTCGGGGAGCACCTCGAACTTCTTGATCTGCTCGACACGCGCCAGGTGAGCGTTCGCCGCCTCGACGGCCGCAGCAATGGTTCGGATGAGCTCGTCGTCGTCGGCGAGCGAGGGCAGGGCAGCGTCGCGTCCGCGCTCCGCGGCCCACTTGCCGGCGACATCGGGATCGAGCACCAAGAGCGCGACGTTGTAGAGGCGACCGTCACCGATGCAGACCGCCTGCCCGATGAGCGGGCTCGCCGCCTTCAGATGGTGCTCGATGTTGGCCGGTGACATGTTCTTGCCGGCCGAGTTGATGATGATCTCCTTCTTGCGGTCGATGATCTTCACGTATCCGTCGCCGTCGATCGTCGCGATGTCGCCGGTCCGCAGCCACCCGTCGGCATCGAACGCCTCGGCCGTCCGCTCGGGGTCGTTGCGGTAGCCCCGCATCACCTGTGGGCCGCGGACGAGGAGCTCACCGTCGTCGGCGAGCGCCAGCTCGGCATCCGGGAGCGCGGGCCCCGCGGTCCCCACGCGGATGTCGGTCCAGGGCGGCGTGCAGGCGATGCCGGTGGTCTCCGACATGCCCCACACCTCGAAGGTCGTGATCCCGAGATCTGTGAAGAACCGGACCAGGTCGGGGCTGATCGGCCCACCACCGGTGGCGATCCACTGCAGCTCGTCGAACCCGATGATCGCGAGCGCCCGCTGCCGCGAGGCGTCATCGAGCGTCGCAGGATCGGTGATCCCCGCCGTGCCGAGGCCCGCGCGGAGCTTCTCGAGGACACGGGCGACCGCCATCAGCACCGTGGGACGGACCTCGCGCAGGGCGAGCGGCAGGTCGGCGAGGCTCGCGATCGTCGTGATCGTGGCCCCGAGGCCGATGGACGGGAGGTAGTGGGTGGTGAAGCGCTCGGCGACGTGCGCCGCGGGGAGGAAGGAGAGCACGCGGCCGCCGACTGTCGGCGGCACCCGCGACGCGAAACCCCGGCTGGTGGCCTGCACATTGGCGTGGGTGAGCTCCACGCCCTTCGGAGGGCCGGTGGTGCCCGACGTGTAGATCAGCGCGAGGATGTCGTCGGAGCGCACGCCGCGCCAGGTCGCGTCGAAGTCGAAGTCGGCGGGCTCGGCGGCCTCGAGCCCGGCCAGGGTGATCGCGTCCTCGTGTGCTCCCTCGACGAGGACCACTGCGCGCACTGACGGCGCGCGTGCTGCGAGCACCCGATCGAGGAACTGCGGCTCGGTGACCACAACCCGAGCCCCGGAGTTCTCGAGCTGGTAGGCGATCTGCTCCGTTGGGAGAGTGTTGTAGATCGAGAACGAGGCGACCCCGAGGTGCATCGTGGCTGTGTCGACGAGGTTGAACTCGGGCCGGTTCACGAGCATCGTCGCCAACGTGTCGCCCGATCGCATGCCGATCTCGTGCAGCCCGCCGGCGATGGCCCGGACCCGCTGCGCGTACCCGCCCCACGTCACCGCGCGGTCGGCGCCGAACGCGCGCAGTGCGGGCGCGCTTGGCGGTTGGGACGATGCGGTGATCTGGAACGCCTCGCACACCGTCTCGGCCGCGAGTGCGGCCGCAGGTGCGCCGGGAGCGTGTGACCGGAGCCCGGTGTCGTTGGGCCGCATTCCTCGAACCTTTCGCCGACCGCGGTCCGCAGACTCTAGACCATACCAACTGGTATGGTCGAGACCCATGCGGAACGACGTGACGACGATGTTCGGGATCGACGTGCCGATCTTCGCGTTCAGTCATTGCCGGGATGTCGTGGTCGCAGTGTCGCGGGCCGGGGGCATGGGGGTGCTCGGTGCGGGTGAGCACACCGCTGAGGCGCTCGACGTGGATCTGCACTGGATCGAAGACCACATCGGGGGGTTCCCCTACGGGGTCGATCTCGCCGTCCCCGCCAGCGCGACGATCCCGGAGAGCGGAGGGCAGACGGTGGGCGATCTGCTGCCGTTGATCCCGGATGCGCACCGGTGCTTCGTGGCCGACCTCCTCGACCGTTACGACGTGCCCGCACTCGACCCCGACGTCGAGACGCTCGTCTCGAACCCGGCCCGGCTGCCGCCGGGTGTGCCGGAGCAAGGCGACGTCGGGCTCGGGGTTGCGCTCGGATACGGTCCGGCGTTGGTTGTCAATGCGCTCGGTCCGCCACCGCCGGCGATGGTCGATGCGGTGAAGGCGGCTGGTCGTCGCGTCGGTGCGTTGGCCGGAACGCGCGAGCACGCGCTCCGTCATGTCGCAGCCGGCGTGGACCTGCTCGTCGCGCAGGGGAGCGAGGCCGGAGGCCACACCGGTGAGATCGGCACGGTGGTGCTGGTTCCCGAGATCGTCGACGCGTGCCCGTCGGTGCCGGTGCTCGCGGCGGGCGGGATCGGCCGGGGCCGCCAGATGGCGGCGGCGATGGCGCTCGGCGCGCAGGGGGTGTGGTGCGGCTCGGTGTGGCTCACCACCGACGAGGCCGAGACCCACCCGGTGGTGAAGCAGAAGCTGTTGGCCGCAGGCTCGCGCGACACCGTGCGGTCGCGGTCACGGACCGGCAAGCACAGCCGCCAGCTCCGCACCGCATGGACGGAGGAGTGGGAGTCACCCTCTGCGCCGTCACCCCTGCCGATGCCGTTGCAGCCGGTGCTCGTCGACGAGGCGATCCAGCGCATCGAGCGGGCTGCGCACCGGCCGGGATCCGGTGCGGAGCGGCTCGTGAACTACTACGTCGGCCAGATCGTCGGCTCGATGAACAGCCCCGGTCGTGCTGCATCGGTCGTGCTCGACATGGTCGACGAGTTCATCGAGACGCTCCGCGGCCTCGCGGCCTTGCTCGACCAGGAAGCTGTTGAATGAGCATCTCCGCCGCTGTGCCTCCGACGCTTGCATTGGTCCCGACGGACGAGGAGCGCACATCGCCCAGCACAGCCTCGGGTTGCCGAAGCCTCTCGACGCCTGATCGGAGGCCGCACGGGTTCACCGGGCCAGGCCGACCCAGGAGCGGTCGAGTGCGGTGACGGAGGGGCATCCGAGCAGCGCGAGCGTTCGGTCGATGTCGCCGTGGATGAGGTTGAGCACCTGATCCACGCCCGCTTCGCCGGCTGCTCCGAGCCCGTACAGGTACGCCCGCCCGGCCATCGCGGCACGTGCACCGAGCGCGACCGCCTTCACGACGTGCTCCCCGCGGGTCACCCCACCGTCGACGATCACCTCGGCGAGGTCCCCGACCTTGTCGACGATCTCCGGCAGGACGCGGATCGTCGCCGGTGTGCCGTCGAGCTGTCGTCCGCCGTGGTTGGACA
>BTUT01000204.1:0-5959 GCA_045862935.1 Acidimicrobiia bacterium | reverse complement strand
CGTCCGGGCTCGGAGCGGCGTCCGGGCTCGGAGCGGCGTCCGGGCACCGGCGCGTGCGAACATCCGGCCATGACGAACGACTTCCGTTGGCTCGACGCCACCGAGCAGGCCGAGCTGGTGCGACGGGGCGACGCGACACCCCGCGAGCTGGTCGACGACGCGATCGCCCGGATCGAGGCCCTGAACCCGGCGCTGAACGCAGTGATCAACCCCCGCTTCGAGCAGGCGCGGGCCACCGCCGACGGGCCGCTCCCCGACGGACCGTTCCGGGGCGTGCCGCTGCTGCTCAAGGACGTGGTCGCGCAGTCGGCCGGCGATCCGTACCACTGCGGGATGCAGGTGCTCAAGGATGCGGGTTGGGTCTCGACGCACGACACCTGGCTCGTCGCGCGGTACCGGGCCGCGGGCTTCGTGATCCTCGGCAAGACGAACCTCCCCGAGATGGCGTCGTCGGCCTCCACCGAGCCGCTCGCGTACGGCGCGACCCACAACCCGTGGGATCTCGACCGCTCGCCGGGCGGATCGAGCGGCGGATCGGGCGCGGCGGTCGCCGCGGGGCTGGCGCCCGTCGCGCACGGCAACGACATGGGCGGCTCGATCCGCATCCCGGCGAGCGCGTGCGGGCTGGTCGGCCTCAAGCCCACCCGCGGGCGCAACACGATCGGCCCCGACTTCGGGGAGTACTGGGGACCCACGACCCACGAGCACGTCCTCACCCGCAGCGTGCGCGACACCGCGGCGGTGCTCGACGCCACCGCGTTCCCCGCGCCGGGCGACCCCTACTACGCGCCCCCGCCCGCACGACCCTTCCGCGAAGAGGTGGGGGCCGACCCCGGCCGGCTGCGCATCGGGTTCCGCACCCGACGTCCCGGACGCGACGCCGACTCGCACCCCGACTGCGTCGCCGCCGTCACCGCCACCGTCGCGCTCCTCGAGTCGCTCGGCCACGACGTCGAGCCGGTCGAGCTCCCCGCGCTCGACGACCCCGCGCTCACCGAGGTGGTCGGTGGGATCTTCGCCGCGTGCTGGGCGCGCGACCTCGATCGCTGGAGCGCGGCGCTCGGCCGCACGATCGACCCGAGCGAGCTCGAGCCCTGGACCCAGCAGATGGTGGAGGCCGGTCGCACGGTCACCGCGACCCACTACATCCGCGCGCTCGAGCGCGCCAACGACTACTGCCGAGCGCTCGCGCCGTGGTGGGGCAGCGCCGAACAGCCCGGCTTCGACGTGCTCGTCACCCCCCAGCTCGCCGCGCCGCCCCCCCACCTCGGTGTGCTCGCGCCGACGGTCGACCGCTCGTCGGTCGCCGACGAGATGAACCTGCTCACGGGCTTCACGTTCCCGTTCAACATCACCGGTCAGCCCGCGATCTCGCTCCCGCTGCACTGGAACGGCGACGGGCTGCCCATCGGCGTGCAGCTCGTGGGCGCGTACGCCCGCGACGACGTGCTGCTGCGCATCGCCGCCCAGCTCGAGGCCGCGCGCCCCTGGGCCGACCGGCACCCCCCCGACCCGAGCGCATGAGCCCCGACCGCGACCCCGGCGGGGACCTCTCCGGCAAGGTCGCCGTGGTCACCGGCGCGGGCCGGGGCATCGGCCGCGCGATCGCCGAGGGCTTCGCCGCCGGCGGCGCCACGGTGGTGCTCGCGGCGCGCAGCACCGACGAGCTCGACGCGGTGGCGAGTGGGATCACCGACCGCGGCGGGCGGGCGCTCCCCGTGGCCACCGACGTGACCGATCCCGAGCAGGTCGAGGCGCTGTTCGCCGCGGCCGCCCGGGAGGGCGGCGTGGACCTGGTGGTGGCCAACGCCGGCGGCACGTTCGACCACGGCACCGTCGCCGGCGGCGACTACGACGCCTGGCGGGCCACGTTCACCCTCAACGTCGACGGCGTGTACCTCAGCGCCCGCGCCGCGATCCCCCACCTGCGTGCCCGCGGCGGCGGGAAGATCCTGGTGATGGGCTCGGGCGCCGGGCGGCGAGCCGGCCCCGAGTGGGCCCCGTACGCGTCGGCCAAGGCCGCGGTGGCCATGTTCGTGCGGGTCCTCGCCCAGGAGCTGCGAGCCGACCGCATCGCGGTGAACGAGATCATCCCCGGGCCGGTCCACACGCGGCTCACCGAGGGCATGACCCTGTCGGGACCCGTCCCGGCCGTCATGGCCGGCGTGGCGGCCGACTGGTTCAAGCAGCCCGGCGACGTCGCCGCGCTCGCGACCTACCTCGCGTCGCTGCCCGACGACGGCCCCACCGGCCAGACGTTCAGCCTCCTCGGCCGCGATCTCTGAGCCCCCACCGGGTGCGCGGCGATCCGGGCGCGCGGCGTAGTGTTCCGCGCCGCAGAGCACGTCCGGGGACACGGGAGGGAAGTCCGCCATGGGAGCACTCGACGGCCGCGTGGCCATCATCACCGGCGCGGGCCGCGGTCTCGGCCGCGAGCACGCGCTCCTGTTCGCCGCGGAGGGTGCCAAGGTCGTGGTGAACGACCTCGGGGGCGACACCCACGGCGTGGGCGCCGACCGCGCACCCGCCCAGCAGGTGGTCGACGAGATCGAGGCGATGGGAGGCGAGGCGGTCGCCCACACCGAGAGCTGCTCCGACTGGGAGGGTGCCCAGCGCCTCGTGCAGCTCGCCGTCGACACGTTCGGCGACCTCCACGTGCTCGTCAACAACGCCGGCATCCTGCGCGACAAGATGCTCGTGAACATGACGGACGCCGAGTGGGACGCGGTGATCAACGTGCACCTGCGGGGCCACTTCTGCCCGACCCGCCACGCGGCCGCGTACTGGCGCGAGCAGGTGAAGGCCGGCAAGGAGGTGAAGGCGTCGATCGTGAACACGTCGTCGGGCGCGGGGCTGCTCGGCAACGTCGGCCAGACGAACTACGGCGCGGCCAAGGCCGGGATCGCGGCGATGACCATGATCGAGGCGATGGAGCTCGGCCGCTACGGCGTGCGCGCGAACGCGATCGCGCCGGTGGCGCGCACGCGCCTGACCCTCGAGACCCCGGGGATGACCGAGATGGTGCAGGCGCCCGACGACCCGTCGAAGTTCGACCCGTGGGACCCGGCGAACGTCTCGCCGCTCATGGCCTACCTCGCGACGGCCGACTGCCCCTTCACCGGCGGGGTGTTCCACGTCGGGGGCAACCAGGTCGGCCTGTTCGTCAACTGGACGCTCCACGACCGCCTCACCACCGACGGCCGCTGGACGGTCGAGGCGCTCGCCGCGGAGGCGCCGAAGCTGCTCGAGGGGCGCCCGGCGCTCGCGTCGGAGGGGGCAACCGTCCCCGAGACGCTCGCCGGCTTCGTCGGCTGACCGCCCCGCCGGACCGGCGCGCGACTACGCGCCGGTCGCGCGTCCGAGCAACGGGAGGACCTCGGCGCCGAGGCGCGTGATCTGCTCGCGCACCGCGCCGGGCGCGATGTCCGGCATGTGGACGCGCAGGTTGCACGCGTCGGCCCCGACCGCCCGGAGTGACCCGGTGACGCGCGCGGCCAGCGCGGCCGCGTCGTCGTCGACGATCACGTTCGACTCGGCCCAGTGCTGCTGTGCATCATCCGGCGAGTAGCTCTCGTAGAGCGCGCGCTGCGCGGCGATGGCGCTCTCCGGAGGCGGGCCGAGCCACACGCGCCGGATCGCGACCCGCGGCATCCGACCGCCCGCAGCCGCGTAGGTCTCGCACAGCGCGCGCTGGCGCTCGGGAGCGCTCATCGACTCGAGCAGGATGCCCGTCCCGACCGACGCCGCGCGGCGAGCCGCCGCCGGGCTCACCGCCGCGCTGAGCACCGGCACCGGGTGCTCGGCGCACCTGCGCAGGGCCGGGTCGCCCGCGAGGTCACCGAGCTGCTCACCGCGCAGCATCGCGGCCACCCGGGGGAGCTCCGCCTTGAAGCGCACCACCGCGTCCGCGATCTCCAGGCCCATGACGTCGAAGTCGAGCGGCAGCGCACCGGCCGCGACGCCGAGCCCCACGCGTCCCGGGTGGCGCGCGGCGAGCCACGCGATCTCCTCGGCCACCAGCGCCGCCGGCCGGAGGGGCAGCAGCAGCGGGCACGGGGCTGCCCAGATCCGCTCGGTCGCGTCGAGGAGGAAGCCCGCGGCCTGGATCGGGTTGGGGAGGTAGCCGGGGAACCCGCCGTGGTGCTCGCTCACCATCAACCCCGAGAACCCGGCCGCCTCGCCCAGGCGGGCCTGGGCCCGCAGCTCGCCGACCACTGCGTCCGCCGCGAGCTCGTTGTGCGGGTACAGCCGCAGTGAGACCGATCCGGGTGCGAACGGGGCGCCGGTGCTCATCGGCGTGGGTCGCTCACGGCTCCTGGGTGTAGGCCGAGAGCAGGTTCGACGCCTGCCCCGACACGGCGGTCACGCCTTCGACGCCGTCGGGGTAGCGCGCCTCGAACGTGCGGCGCAGCCCGTCGCGCCAGCCGACCCTGCACGGTCCGGTGATCGCGCGGCGCTTGGTGGGGTCGAGCACCGAGCCGCGCTGGGTGCCCGGCATCTCGCGCACGACGAGCTCCGGCGTGCGGCCGGTGAGCTCACCGAAGTACGCGCACCACTCCTGAGGGCTCACGGCCTCGTCGCCCCCCCAGTTCACGATCGTGGCGGGCACGCTCGCCGCGCCGAGCAGGGCCTCGGTCTGCGCGTTGATGTCGTCCTGGTGGATGAGGCTGTAGGGGCACGGGTCCCACCGCACCACCACCGGCTGGCGGCCGATCACCCAGTCGAGGTGGTAGGCGGGCAGCCCGCCGTTCGGTCCGTACGACGCGTTCATCCTCGCGATCACCACCGGGAGGTCGTAGAGCCGCGCGCACGTGCGCGCCACCGCGTCCTCCGCGATCTTCGAGACCGAGTAGGTCGGCGCATGCGGCGAGTTCGCGTCGCCGAGCGGGTCGGTCTCGAGGAACCCGTGGTGCGGATCGTCGTGGGGCCGGTACACCGACGCGGTCGACATCACGAGCGCGGCCCGGGCACTCCGGCAGTGGGCGAGGAGCAGGCCCGTGCCCTCGGCGTTCACCGCGAGCGCCTGGTCGTAGTCGAGACCTCCACCCTGGAAGGTCGCGAGGTGCAGCACGTAGTCGAAGTCGTCGGGCAGGTCACCGAACGCGCCCGAGGCGAGGTCGACGGCGCGCGTGGTGACGCCGATGGCCTCGACCCGCTCGCGGGACGCGGCGTCGGAGAACCGCGCGATGCCCCACACCTCGTTGTCGGGTGCGAGGTGCTCCGCGAGCGGGAACGCGATCTGGCCCGCGGGCCCGGTGATCAGGATCTTGGCCCCTCGCATCGCGACCTCCCGCTCGGTGGGACCGCCACCTTCGCACACCGGGAGCCGGGGTGTCGTCGGGCTAGCCTCCGCGCTGCGCCCGCGCCCGCCGAGGACAGGTTGATGGCCCGACCACCCGATCACCCGGGAACCCCGCAGGACCGGAGCGCCCCGCGTGACCCGGGCCGCCCTCGTGACCCGGGCCGCCCTCGTGATCCGGGCCGCCCTCGTGACCCGGTACCCCCGCAATCCCGGCGGGATCCGGCGCCCGGCCCCCGGGGTGCCCCGCCCCCCGCGCCGGAGCCCCCGAGCCGCACCGCGCGCCCCCCGGCGCCGGCCCCGGACCCGCGCCGGCGAGCCGCCGCCCCGAACCCCGCGATCGAGGCCCCCCGGGCCGCGCCCCGCTGGATCGACGCCGCGTTCTCGACCATGGAGCGCGACGTGTCCTCCGGGGGTGGCGTGCTCGCGGCGGCCCTCGCCTTCCGGCTGTTCATCTTCATGGTGCCGTTCGTGTTCGTGGTCGTCACCGCGCTCCCCCTGGCCGGGGACGCCACCAACGCCGACCCCACCGAGATGGCCGACAAGTTCGGGATGGCGGGCCTCGTCGCCACCGCGATCAAGAGCGCGGACGGCCTCTCGCTCTGGAACGAGATCCTCGTGCTCGTCGGCGGTCTCGGGCACCGACACGACGCGGGCGAC
>BTUT01000203.1:0-5962 GCA_045862935.1 Acidimicrobiia bacterium | reverse complement strand
GTCGCGGGTGCTCTCCACCAGCACCTCGAGCCGGCGCTCCGCGGCGTCGAGCTCCTGGCGCTGCTTGACGAACGTGCGCGTCGGGTAGACGAACGCGAACAGCACCGCCACCAGCACGAGCCCGAGGAGCACCACCACGAACGCGCCGCGGCGTCGCCGGCGATCAGCCACCGATCTCGCCCCCCAGCGGGGACGCGCCCGAGAGCGCTGCACCGCCGAGGTACTGCCCCACCGGGCCGAGCTCCTCCTCGATGCGCAGCAGCTGGTTGTACTTCGCGACCCGGTCGCTGCGGGCCGGCGCGCCGGTCTTGATCATCCCGCAGTTGGTGGCCACCGCGAGATCGGCGATGGTGGCGTCCTCGGTCTCGCCGCTGCGGTGGGACATCACCGAGGTGAGGCCGTGGCGCCGCCCCAGCTCCACGGTGTCGAGCGTCTCGGTGAGCGTGCCGATCTGGTTCACCTTGACGAGGATCGAGTTCGCGACCCCGCGGCGCACCCCGAGCGCGACGCGCTCGGGGTTGGTGACGAACAGATCGTCACCCACGAGCTGGACGCGGTCGCCGAGACGCTCCGTGAGCGAACGCCAGCCGTCCCAGTCGTCCTCACCCATGCCGTCCTCGATCGACACGATCGGGTACCGATCGCAGAGTCCGGCGAGCAGGTCGGCGAACGCCGTGGACGAGTACGACGTGCCCTCTCCGGCGAGCACGTACTCGCCGTCGCGATGCAGCTCGGTCGCGGCGACGTCGAGCGCGAGCGCGATCTCGTCGCCCGGGGTGTAGCCGGCACGCTCGATCGCCTCGAGCAGCAAGGCGAGCGCGTCCTCGTTGCGCGCGAGGTTGGGCGCGAACCCGCCTTCGTCGCCGAGCGCCGTCGCGAGCCCGCGATCGTGCAGGATCGCCTTGAGCGCGTGGTAGGTCTCGGTCCCCCACTGCAACGCCTCGGCGAAGCTCGCGGCACCGACGGGCGCGAGCATGAACTCCTGCACGTCGACGTTCGTGTCCGCGTGCGCGCCGCCGTTGAGCACGTTCATCAGGGGCATCGGCAGCACCGACGCGTTGGTGCCACCCACGTAGCGGAACAACGAGCAGCCGCTCTCGATCGCCGCGGCCTTCGCGGATGCGAGCGACACGCCGAGGATCGCGTTGGCTCCGAGCCGACCCTTGTTCGCGGTTCCGTCGAGCCGGCACAGCTCGTCGTCGAGCGCGCGCTGGTCGGTCGCCTCGATCCCGAGCACCGCGTCGGCGACCTCGCCGTTCACGTGCTCGACCGCGGTGCGCACGCCCTTGCCGCCGTAGCGCTCGCCGCCGTCGCGCAGCTCCACCGCCTCGTGTGCGCCGGTGCTCGCCCCGCTCGGCACCGCGGCTCGCCCGACCGCACCGCTGAGCAGCTCGACCTCCACCTCCACGGTGGGATTGCCCCGGGAGTCCAGGATCTCCCGGCCCACCACCTCGACGATCTCGCTCACGGTTCCCCCGCTCCTGGATCCTCGGGCATCGGGCCCCTCGGGCATCGGGCTGCTCGGATCGGCTCACCGGCCGGCGTTGTCGCACCTGTGGCTGGTGTGGCCCGTGAGAAATCTACCGCGGCCCCGGTCCTCACGCGGGGCGACGGGGCGCCAGCAGCACGACCGAGACGGCGGCGACCCAGACCACGAAGCCGGCCGCCGCGAGACGGGGTGCACCGCCCGACGGCGAGAAGAACCCGTCACGCGAGAGCGCGATCACCCCGGCCGTCTCGGCGGCGGCCGCGACCCCGGCCGCCCAGCCGAGCCACCCGGCCGGGAAGCCCGTGCGGACCATCGCGGCGCCGAACGCCAGGAAGCCGATCGCCGCGGGCAGCCCGGCGAGGTCCACGAGGAGCAGCCGTGCGTCGTGGAACGCCTCGACGGTCCCCGGGTCGCCGTCGAGCACCAGGAACGCCTGGGCCTGGGCGAGGCCCACGCCGACGAGCGAGATCGCGATCGAGACGAGCATCGCGCCCCAACCGACGGTGGCCAGGATGCCCGGCGCGCCCTCGGCGCGTGCGCAGAGCGCCCGGACCCCCGCGAAGAACACCACCGACAGCGCCGCGCCCCCGGCCACCAGGACCGTGCCGACGAGGAGCGTGCGCCGGTCCTCGAGGGTCCAACGGACGACGAGCTCGGCGGTGGCCGCCGGGCCCGGCGGGTTGCCCGGGACCAGCAACCAGCCCAGCAGCATCACCCCCACCGACACCATCCCCGCCGCCCCGGTCAGGCGACGCACGCCCTCCCCGGTCACGGCTGCACCACCCGGTCACGGCTGCGCCACCCGGTCACGGCTGTGCCACCCCGGTCTCGGCCCACAGCGACGCCACCGCACTCGGGTCGAGCGCGTGCAGGTCGAGTCCGCGCTCCCTGGCGACTGCCTCCATCTCCTGGAAGTGGGCGCGGTACCGGCCCGCCCAACCCCGGAGCGCGGACTCGGGGTCGATCCCGGCCGAGCGCGCGAGCATCACCGCCGCACCGAGCACCTCGCCGACGATGCCGTCCGCGCCACCCGGCCACTCGGGACCGGCGGAGCGCGCCACCGCGGCGGTGATCGCACGAGCGGCGGCATCCCGGTCGACGGGCTCGAGGCCGATCGACGCCGCCTTCCGGAACAGCTTCAGCGTGAAGAGCAACGCGGGGAGACCGGTCGGCACGGCGTCGACGAGCGACTCGCTGCTCCGCTCCTCCTTCTTGATCTGCTCCCAGTTGCGGACCACGTCGCTGGCCGACTCGACCGCCACGTCCCCGAACACGTGCGGGTGGCGCCGCACGAGCTTGTCGTGGATGCCGCGAGAGACGTCGGTGATGGAGAACGCGTGGGTCTCCTCGGCGAGCAGCGAGTGGAACACGACCTGGAACAGCAGGTCGCCGAGCTCGTCGGCGACCGCGGCGTACGCGGCGCCACCGGGGTCGGGGGCCGCGTCGTCGTCCCCGAGCAGCTCGATCGCGTCGACGACCTCGTAGGCCTCCTCGAGCAGGTACCGGGTGAGCGACCGGTGCGTCTGCTCGGCGTCCCACGGGCAGCCTCCCGGCCCGCGCAGCCTGCGGCCGAGCGCCACGAGCGCACCGAACGCGTCGGATGCCCCGGGTGGGAGCTCGACGAACACCGCCGTGAGGTGATCGGGCTCGACCGCGCGGTCGAGCTCGGCGAGCGCGAGCGTCGTGACCCGCTCGTCCTCGAGCCCGAGGTGCTCGAGGACGGTGACCGGGGTGTCGGGGGCCAGTCGCTCGAGGAGGGCGAGCTTCACGTCGGAGCAGACGAGCCGCGAGTCGACCTGCGCGATGAGCACCGGTCCCCCGACGTCGAGCACCGCGCCGTCGAGGTCGCGCCCGTCGACGACTCGCGCGCCGTGCAGCGGGTCGACACCGACACGCGCCCAGGCCAGCTCCGCGAACGACACTCCGGGGACCAGCTCCAGCTCCACCTCGCCGGCGTCGGCACGCGTCCTCAAGAGCTCGACGCTGCGCTCCGCGACCACCGCGCTCCCGGGAACGGCGTACACGACGTCGCCGTGCTCACGCGCCGCGGCGAGGAGCGCCTCGACGATCGCCGGGTACACCGCGTCGAGATCATCGGCCGCTTCGTAGCGCGCGTCGAACGACTCGAAGTCGAGGCCGTCGGCTGCGAGATCGGCGACCGCGGGGTGCCGAGCCGTCCTCACGAATCGAGCGGACGCCTCCACGAGCGTGCGGCGCGCTCGGGGAACGATCCAGTCGGCGCCGCCGGGCCCCAGCCCGACGACCACGATCCGCGCCACCATGACCTCGGACGGGTGTCAGCCCGGGTCGGACGCGCTCAGCGCCGGGAACGGCACGACGGCGAGCTTCGCCGGGGCGAACCGACCGTAGACGGGGTTCACCGCGATGTCGGTGTTGCGCGCCTCCCGCCGGACGACCCGCTCGGTGGTGGCCGACTGGAAGTCGCCACCGAGCGCGCGTGCGAACGCGGCGTACACGGCGAACCGGTCGTGGTACCGCTCGCGGAACCACGCGGGGAAGCCGTCCCACGCCTGCCCGAACGCGGTGTCCTCGAGCATCTCCGCCCCGGTCGCGCGATCGGCCGACGTGATCCGCTCACCCTCGCGGTCGAGGTACTGCCGGCTGAGCTCCTCGAGCACGATGAGGGTCACGATCTGGCTGGCACCACCCGACACGACGCTGCCCGGCGCGATGCTCACGTTCTCGGCGCCCACCAGATCGGCGAGATCCTCGTTCTCGGCGACCGCCCGGAGCTCGTCGTTGACCGACGCAGCCGGGACGCTCGACGAGCCGACCTCGACGGCCGGGGCGCCGTCGCGCACGACGAGCTCCGCCGCCGCGATCGCGCCGAAGACCACGACGATCACCAGGAACACGACCACGGACGCGACGGCGGGGCGCTTCATGACGGGGCGGAGCCTACCGGCGGCTCACGGGGGACGAGCGCCTCGAACAGCTCGACGAGGTCCTCCGCGGCGGTTGCGGCCGGGGTGCGCCACGGGACGAGCACCTCGTCCGCACCGACCCGCGAGCCCGGCGCGAGCCGGTTCAGCCGCACCTGCTGCGAGGCCTTGAGCGCGAGCCCGCGGATGCGGACGGCGCCCTGGGCGAGCGTGAGCGACCGGACGCCGAGGCGGATGCACTCGACCCGCAGGCGGGCGATCGCGAGGAGCGCCTCGGCCGGAGGCGGGGGCGGCCCGTAGCGGTCGGCCCACTCGGAGCGCACGTCGTCGACGTCGGCCGGGTCCGTCACCACGGCGAGTCGGCGGTAGGCCTCCATGCGCACGTCGTCACGACTCACGTAGTCGGCCGGCAGGTGCGCGGGCACCGGGATCTCGATGGTCACCTCCGGCGGGAGCTCGACGACCTCCCCGTTCAGCTCGGCCACCGCCTCCGTCACGAGCTGGCAGTAGAGGTCGAAGCCCACGGCCGCGATGTGTCCCGACTGCTCGCCACCGAGCAGGTTGCCGGCCCCGCGGATCTCGAGGTCGCGCATGGCGATGCGGAAGCCGGACCCGAGATCGGTGAACTCGCCGATCGTCCGCAGTCGCTCGTAGGCCTCCTCGGTGAGGACTCGATCGGCAGGGTGCAGCAGGTAGGCGTACGCGCGCTGGCCGCGGCGGCCGACGCGCCCGCGCAGCTGGTAGAGCTGTGCGAGCCCGAGCTGGTCCGCGCGATCGACGACGAGCGTGTTCACCGTCGGCATGTCGAGCCCGCTCTCCACGATCGTGGTGCTCACGAGCACGTCGTACTCGTGCCCCCAGAAGTCGATGACGACGCGCTCGAGTCGCCCTTCGTCCATCTGGCCGTGCGCGATCGCGACGCGCGCCTCGGGCACGAGCTCGCGCACGTGCTCGGCGACGAACTCGATGTCCTGCACGCGGTTGTGCACGAAGAACACCTGGCCCTCGCGCAGGAGCTCACGGCGGATGGCTTCGGCCACCACCCGGTCGTCGTACTCCCCCACGTACGTGAGGATGGGTTGTCGGTCCTCGGGCGGAGTGTTCACGAGGGAGAGGTCACGGATCCCGGTGATCGACAGCTCGAGCGTGCGGGGGATCGGTGTCGCCGACAGCGTGAGCACGTCGACGCTCTCGCGCATCGCCTTGATCCGCTCCTTGTGCTGCACGCCGAAGCGCTGCTCCTCGTCGACGACGAGCAGCCCGAGGTCCTCGAACTGCACGTCCTCGGAGAGCAGGCGGTGGGTGCCGATGACGACGTCGACGGCACCGCTCGCCACCCCGGCGATGACCTGCTTCTGCTCGGCGGCGGTGCGGAAGCGGGACAGCACCTCGACCCGCACGGGGTAGTTCGCGAACCGGTCGCGGAACGTCTGGCCGTGCTGATCCGCGAGGAGAGTGGTCGGCACGAGCACCGCGACCTGCTTGCCGTCCTGGACCGCCTTGAACGCCGCGCGCACCGCGACCTCGGTCTTGCCGAACCCGACGTCGCCGCACACGAGGCGGTCCATCG
>BTUT01000202.1:0-5963 GCA_045862935.1 Acidimicrobiia bacterium | reverse complement strand
CCAGCTCGGCCGGCTCGTCGGGGATCGCGTCGAGGATCCGCTCGAAGTCGGCGCGGGTGAGCGGGGTCTTGCGGTACTCGATGACGTCGAACTCGACGCCGCGGTCGTGCAGGACGTCCAGCACGCCTCGGGACTGGCCTCAGCCGGGGTTGTGGTACACGAGCAGCCTGGTCATGGCGTGAGGCTACCCTCACGGTGCTCCGCCGCAGCCATGGGTCCGGGCCCGGCGGGGCCGGAGTCGCCGGAGCGATCGGTCCGGCGACCACGAAGCCTGAGCCGGGGGGAGCCGATGAGCGAGCGCCGCACCACGTTCCTCGGGCGCGAGGACGCGAACAGCATCGAGTCGATCCTCGCCGACGACGCGATCGACTTCGGCGACCTCGTGCACACGCAGTCGGTCGGGGGCGACGCCATCTTCACCTGGGACTACGAGCGCACCCGGCCCGCGCTCTCCAAGCTCTACGAGAAGGCGAAGGACCGGAAGTGGAAAGGCAACGACCTGCCGTGGGAGACCGAAGTCGGCCTCGAGGCGGTCGCGCTCGAGATGTCGGGGGCGGTCGCGGACATCCGTGAGCGGCTCACCGACGTCGACGGCTCCCCGATGAAGACCTGGGGCGACCGCGAGTGGACGCAGTTCGCGATCGAGGCGTTCAACTTCCGGATGAGCCAGTTCCTCCACGGCGAGCAGGGGGCGCTGGTCTGCACCGCCAAGATCGTCGAGACGGTTCCCTGGATCGACGCGAAGTACTACGCCGCGACACAGGTGATGGACGAGGCCCGCCACGTCGAGGTGTTCTCCCGTTACCTCGACACCAAGCTCGACGGCCACTACACCGTCAACCCGGCGCTGCAACTGCTCATCGACGACGTGATCGCCGACTCGCGCTGGGACATGACCTATCTCGGCATGCAGATCATGATCGAGGGCCTCGCGCTCGCGGCGTTCGGATTCATGCACGCCATCACCAACGAGCCGTTGCTCAAGCAGCTGTTGCGCTACGTGCTCGCCGACGAGGCCCGTCACGTCGCGTTCGGCGTCGTCTCGCTCAAGGAGTTCTACGAGCAGCTCACCGGCGCCGAGATCCTCGAGCGCCAGGAGTTCGCGTTCGAGGCCGCGATCCGCATGCGGGACCGCATCATCATGCACGCGGTCTGGGACCGGATGGGGATCGACCGCGAGACGATCACGCGGATGCTCTTCGAGCTCCGCCGTCCGGGCGTCAACCCCTTCCAGGCCGCGCTGTTCTCGAAGATCGTGCCGAACTGCAAGAAGCTGGGCCTGCTCGACGCCGGCGATGGTTGGCTGCGCGCGAGGTTCACCGAGATCGGCGTGATCGACTACGAGGACTCCGTCGACACCGAGATGGAGTACGAGCTGCTCGACGCCGAGTCGGCAGCATCGGCCGCGTCGGCGCCGTGAAGCGGCACCTACCGTTCGTGGTCTGCACCTGCCGTTCGTGATCTGTCCCGCCTGATCGGATCGGGCGGGCCGACTGCCGAGGAGCACCGCCGTGGGATTTCGCGAGTACCCCGTACGGGTCGGATCGATGCTGTACACCCAGGTCGACCCCGAGCGGGGCCACGAGGTCGAGTACAACCGCTGGTACGAGCGCGATCACTTCTACGCGGGGTGCATGATCGGTCCGTGGCTGTTCGCCGGTCGGCGTTGGGTCGCGCCCCGTGACCTGAAGGATCTCCGCTTCCCTGCCGACACACCCTTCGTCCCCGACGTGCGCGACGGCTCGTACGTCGCGATCTACTGGATCCACGACGACCACTACGACGACCACGTGGCGTGGGCCACCGAGCAGGTGAACTGGCTCTACTCGCACGACCGCGGGTTCGCGAACCGGGTCCACGCCCACACCGGCATGTACTTCCACCTGGCGCGCTGGTACCGCGACGACGATCCGATCCCGCTCGAGCTCGCGCTCGACAAGCCGGAGTACACCGGGATGGTCTCGCTCGCGGTGCAGCCGGCTCCCGGGGTCGACACCGACGCCGCGCTCGCGTGGTTCGACGCGCAGCTCCCGGAGTTCCTCACCGGGAGCCCGGTCGCCAACGTCTCGGCGTGGCGATCCGCCCCCCTGCTCGACGATGCGCCGGCGTTCGTCCCCCGCGATCCGGAGGCCGCGAGCCGCGTGCTCCAGCTCTACCACCTCGAGGCCGACCCCCGCGACCACTGGGACCGGTTCCGCGCCTGGGCCGCGACGATCGACGACTCCGGGATCCTGCGCACGATCTGGTGCGGCCCGTGGATCCCCACCGTCCTCGGCACCGACACCTACACCGATCAGCTCTGGTGATGATGCGTCCGAGACCCTCGCTCCGCGAGGGGTCACGCACGCGCGGTCGGGCGCTGCGTCCCTCGCCCCGCGTCGCGAGCGAGGGACGCATCATGGGTCGAGGTGGAGCTGGGGACGCGCGACCGCGGCGGCGAGGAGGGTCGCGTACTCGTCCCGGCTGACCACCACCGCGCCGAGCGATGCCAGGTGCGGCGTGCACCACTGCACGTCGAACAGGACGCCCCCGCCCCGTCGGAGGCGGTCGACGAGCGCCACGAGCGCCACCTTCGAGGCGTCCCGCGCCCGATGGAACATGGACTCGCCGGCGAAGAGCCCACCGATCGCCACGCCGTAGCAGCCCCCGACCAGCTCGGGGGGGTCGCCGAGCGTCCACACCTCGACGCTGTGCGCCCATCCCAGCCGGTGCAGACGGGTGTACGCCTCCACGAAACCGTCGTCGATCCATCCACCCGGCCGGCCCGTCGCACAGCCGCGCATGACCTCGGTGAAGCACCGGTCGACGGTGACCGAGAACCTCCGCGCCGACCTGCGCAGCGACCGGTGCACGATGAGGCCGTCGAGCGGGATGACCCCGCGGGGCTCGGGTGCCCACCATCCGAGGGGTCCGTTCGCCGCGAGCCGCATCGGGAACAGACCGGCCCGGTACGCCTCCAGCAGCGTGCCGGGCTCGAGGTCGGCGCCGATCCCGGCCAACTCGCCCTCCCCCGCGGTCGAGGGATCGGGCAGGGCCCAGCGGGTCGGCGGCGGGAGGATCGGACGGGGCGCTTCGACACCGAAACGCTACCGCGACCCGCCACCTGGCTAGCCTCTGGGCTCCGGGTCGCCCCCGGCCCGCCCGCCCATGCTGTCGAGCACCTCCTCCTCGCGCCCCGAGCAACGGGACCGGTGTCGAGAACGTCACCACCGTCCTGCCCGACGGCGGGCGGTGCTCGTCGGCCTCTCGATCCTGGTGGCTGCCGCGGCTTCGAGCGCTTCGGTCGCGCTGAGCGCAGGGCCGGCCACCGCGCAGGCCGGCGGCCAGGCCGCCGATCCCGTGGCGCACGCCGACGCCGCGATCGCCCGGCTGCGGGCCGAGGCCGACGGGCTCGCCACCCGCTACTTCGAGGCGCTCGGCGCGCTCGCCGACGTCGAGCGTCGTACCGACGAGATCGAGAGCCGCCTGCCCGCACTGGCCGCCGAGGTGGCGAGGCTGCGCGACCTCACCCGAGCCCGTGCGGTCGTCGCGTACATGCGCTCCGGCCACGACCTCGGTGCGGTCGCCTCGGCCGACGACCCGTTGCAGGCTGCACGACGGGCCCAGTGGCTCGACCGGTTGAACGCCCGCGACGCCGCACTGACGGACGAGCTCAAGGCGACGTCCGCCCGGCTCACCACCCAGCGCACCCAGCTCCGGGCGGCCCGCGACGAGGCGGCGACGACGCTGGATGCCGTGCGCGAGCAGGGTCGCGCGATGGACGCGCTCCTCGCGGAGGCCCAGGAGCGGCGCCGGATCGCGGTCACGGCCGCCGCGACCGCCACAGCCTCGGCCGCCGCGCCCGCCACGGGAGCCGGGGCACCAGGCTCGGGCACGGGCACCGCCGCGGGCTCCGCGTCCGGACCGGGGACGACCGCTCCCACGTCCCAGCCCGGCACGACCAAGCCCTCCCCGCCCGCCACGCCGGCCCCACCGCCGGACTACGTCCCCACCGGTGGCGTCCATCCCCACCACGACGACCCGTTCCTCGTCTGCACCCGCGCCCGTGAGAGCGGCGGGCGGTACAACGCCGTGAACCCGGCCGGGCCGTACCTCGGCGCCTACCAGTTCCTCCAGGCCACCTGGAACGGCATCGCGAACCGGTCGGGTCGCCCCGAGCTCATCGGCGTTCCGCCCAACGTCGCGTCGCCCTACGACCAGGACGACATGGCCTGGGCGCTCTACCAGGCGGCCGGTTCGGGGCCATGGGGCGGCCACTGCGACGAGTAGGCGGCGGTCCAGCGCCCGCGTCCCGAGCGCACCGGTGCGACTTCGGGGGCCGTTACGGTGAGGCGATGGTGCGCGACGAGGGGCTGCGCCGCGAGCTGATCCGGCGGGCGCAACAGCCGGCTGCGCCCGGCAACGCCGACCATCTCTGGGACGTGCTCGACGAGTACGAAGCCTGGCCGGGGATCCGCCTGGTGGGCGCCGACGGCGAGCAGGCGGCGTGGCTCATCGCGCAGCTCGGCGACACCGATCTCCAGCGGCGCTGCCTCGAGCACCTCGAGGTCGCGGTCGACAACGGCGACGCGCCTCCGGGGCACCTCGCCTGCCTCGTCGACCGGGTTCGCATGGCCGACGGCAAGCCCCAGGTGTACGGGAGCCAGTGGGTGGTCGCGGCGGACGGGACGCTCGCGCCGTGGCCGATGATCGATCCCGATGCGGTGGACGCGCGCCGGGCGCGCATGGGGTTGCAACCGCTCGCCACGCAGCGGGCGGTCATGGAAGCCCAGCTCGCGCAGCACGGACGGCCGTGCGGCCCGTTCAGCTCGGCGTGATCGTGTCGACCGCGCGCCAGCAGTACCACGCGGCCACCGAGCGGTACGGCCGGAACCCGTCGCCGAGCGACTCGAGCTCGCGCGGGCTCGGCATCGTGGGGGCACCGACGATCCGCGCGTAGCCCTTGCGGACCCCGAGGTCGTCGACCGGCCACACGTCGATGCGGCGCAGCTGGAACATCAGGAACATCTCCGCGGTCCACCGGCCGACGCCTCGCACGACCGTGAGGTGCCGGATCACGTCCTCGTCGGGCAAGCGACCGATCCGCGCCAGACGGACGTCGCCGGTTGCGACGCGCGCCGCGAGGTCTCGCAGCGACGCGACCTTGGCCGCAGAGAGGCCGGCACCACGCAGCGCGCCCTCGGGCAGCGCGAGCACGGCGTCGGGTGTCGGCCGCCCGTCGACCAGCGCCTCGAACCGGCCGTGGATGGCACGCGCCGCGCCTCCGGCGAGCTGCTGGTAGCAGATCGCGCGGGCCAGCTCCGCGAAGTGAGTTCGTCGCGGCCGGCCTCGGCCGATCGTGCAGGGGCCGACGCGCGACACGACGCGGGCCCAGACCGGATCCCGCGCCGCGATCTCCGCTGACGCGTGCGCATAGGTGGCCGACGTCACGCGCGCTCCAAGCGGAGAAGCGGCACGGCTGCGTCGAAGCCCCGGAGCGCGAACGTGCCGAGCGGCACGGCTCGCAGCTCCGGGTCGCCGGCGATCGCGCGCGCGACCTCGTCGTCGACGACGATCTGGTCGGCCTGCGCCAGCCTCACCGCGCGGGCTGCCAGGTTCACGACCGGTCCGTAGAAGTCCCCGTACCCGCGGGTCATCGATCCCGAGGCGAGCGCGCCGCGCAGCCCGACGTCCTCGGCCAGCACGGCATGCACCGGCAGCGTGGCCGTCAACGCAGCGTGTTGTGCCTTCGCGGTGAAGCGTTCGAGAAAACCGGCACCCTGCAGCACGGGCAGGACGCGGGCGGTGATGCCGCCGGCAAGGTAAATCCCGCCGCGCGGCAGGAAGGCGAGGGCGAGATCCCCGGCGATCGAGCCGAAACAGCGCGCGAAGAGTTCGACTGCCCGGCACGCGACGGGATCACCCTCGTCGAATGCGCGCTTGACGACGATGGCCGGGGCCGCGACATCGGGCGCGACGCCTGC
>BTUT01000201.1:0-5965 GCA_045862935.1 Acidimicrobiia bacterium | reverse complement strand
GAGCCCACGATCGACGGCTGGGCGATCCCGATGGCCACCGACATCGCGTTCGCCGTCGGCGTGCTCGCCATCCTCGGCCGCCGCGTGCCGCGCGCGCTCAAGCTGTTCCTCCTCACGCTCGCCATCGTCGACGACATCGGCGCGATCCTCGTGATCGCGATCTTCCTGTCGAGTGGGGTCGCGTTCGGGTGGCTGGCGGCCGGCGCGGTCACGATCGCGGCGATCCTCGGGATGCAACGCCTCCGCGTCGCGTCACCGTGGGCCTACGTGCTCCCCGCGCTCGCGCTGTGGCTGTTCGTCGACCAATCGGGCGTGCACGCCACCAACGCCGGAGTGGGCCTCGGCCGGCGCCCGCCCGCGCGGCCCGGCGGCGGCCGGCAGGTGATCGAGCGGCTCGAGCACACGCTGCACCCGTGGTCGAGCTTCCTCGTGGTGCCGCTGTTCGCCCTCGCCAACGCGGGTGTGGTGGTGGACGCAGACGCGGTCCGCCGTGCGGTCGAGAGCCCGGTGACGATCGGGATCGTGCTCGGGCTGGTGATCGGCAAGCCGCTCGGCATCGCGGCCGCCACTGCTCTGGGCGTCCGGCTACGCCTCGGGAGGCTGCCCGACGGGGTCGACTGGCGCCACGTGCTCGGCGCCGGGGCCGTCGCGGGGATCGGCTTCACGGTCGCGCTCTTCGTCGACGACCTCACGTTCGTGGGCTCCCACTTCGACGACGCGGTCCTCGGCATCCTCGCGGGGTCGTTGATCAGCGGCCTGCTGGGGGCCGCGGTGCTGGCCCGACGGTCACGGGCCGCCACGCCGGGACCCGGCACGTGACCCGCGGCTACGCGTGCCCGATGGCCCGCAGCACGTCGTCGCTCACGGCCTGGGGACCACCGAAGAGGAAGGCGGTCCCCAGTCCGGAGTGGGCACGCAGGTAGTCCGCGACGGGAGCCGGCACGGGCGGAGCCGGGTCGACGAGGAGGACCGGTCCGGAGCGCTCCGGCGCGCCCATGAAGACGCCGCCGCAGAGCGCGTCCGAGAAGTGCGTGCCGGTCGCGGCACCGAACGAGCGCGGCGCGGGGAAGAACGTCGAGGCGACCGCGGCCGACGTTGCGTACAGGTCCTGGCCGTAGACCGCGACGGCCCCGGGATCGGCGCCCGCCGCGGCCAGCGGACCGCCGATCGCGTAGCGCGTGGCGGGCGGGTGGGCAGAGAGGTAGGCGGTGGTCTCGGGCGCGGGCCGCGGACCGTCGGTGAGCAGGATCGCACCCGAGGTGCGGATGGCGGCCGGCACTGCGGAGAGCGCGTCGGCGAAGTGGCGCGCGGTCGCGAGGAAGACGACCGGCGGGTGGCCGAGGCGCTCGGCGACCGCGGTCGCGGTGGAGTACTCGTTGGCCCCCTGCACGCGCACGACGTCGTAGCCGAGGGCCACCAGCTCCGCGTCCATCCCCGCGGCGAGCGCGATCGGGCCACCGAGCACGTACACGGTGCGACCCGCGGGCAGGACTCGCCGGATCTCGGTGGTCACCCGGGGATCGAGCGCCGACACGTTCGGCCCGCCGGGCGTGATGAGCAGCGGCCCGCCCAGCGCCGCGGCGAGCGGACCCCCGGCGAGGGCGTCGCTGAAGTGGTCCGAGCGGGCGAGGACCACCGCTCCGGCCGCCCCGGACGCGACCGAGGCCCGCGAGACGACCAGGCACGTGTCGATCGCGTCCGGGCCGTGGAGCCGCTGCACCGCCGCGCTCGTGAGCGGGGGAGGGGGCGGAGGGGGCGGCGGAGGGGGGACGTACTCGAGGCACGCGGTCGTGTGGTTCGCGGTGCTGTTGTCCACTGCGTCGTCGGGCGCGCAGTTCAGCTCGGGCATCGTGTACGGCGGCACGCACGTGACCATCCGGCAGGTGATCGGCCCGATCCACTCGATCTGCTGGTTGCACTGGCCGTAGCGGAAGTAGGTGCAGTTCGTCTTGCGCGAGTTGCAGTCGAGCGCGCATCCGCACGGGTGACAGCCGTTGCAGAAGGTCTGGTACCCGCGCGGCGGTCCGCAGCAGACCTCGTTGCAGTCGAGGTAGTAGCGGGTGCCGTTGCAGAACACCGAGTAGTCGGCGCGCCACCAGCCCATGGGCAGGGTCCCCGGCGGGCAGCGGTTGTACCCGCCGTCCTGGATCACGCAGCAGAACTCGGTGTAGCCGTCGCGGCAGAGCGCGTCGGGCGGGCAGTCGGTGATGAGCGTGTAGGCGCTCACGGGCCTCGTCGTGTACTTCACGCCCGCCACCGCGACCGCGGAGCCGGCCAGCGCGGAGCGCACGAGGAAGCCCCGCCGGCTCGTGTTGCGGCCGAGGTAGCGACTCGTCCGGTCGACGAGCCAGTTCCCCCACGCGACGACCGGGCTCCCCCGGCGCTCGATCGGCGGCTCGCTCACGCCCGGCTCCTCGACCCGCTCACGCTCGCTTCCTCGCACCGGGCGCACTCCCCTCCTCGACCCGCTCACGCCCGGCTCCTCGACGCGGCCGTCGCGTGGAGCACCGCGGGCAACCGCGTCAGGGCGACGAACGCGAGCCAGGCCCCGATGAGCACCAGCGCCGTGTACGGCACCCCGGCGAGGGGCTGCGCCGCGAGGACGTCGCCCAGGCCCGTGCCCCCCACGATCGCCACCCCGGCGGCCACGGCGCAGGCCGCGAGATCCAGCACCACGTGCACGCGGCTCGGCGCGGTGTCGGCCTTCCCGAAGCAGCCACACGACGCGATGGGGACGTCGCGGCGCTCCGCGCTCCGCACGAACGCGGCGAACGCCGCGTAGGACAGGGCGACGACGAGCGCCGCCGCGCGTGCGCCGGTCGTGATCGCCCACACGCCCGCGAGCAGCTCGAGGGCGCCGCCCGCGCGCACCACGATCGGGCGCGCGGGTACGCCGAACGCGCGCAGCGCCCGCGCGGTGTCGTCGGGCCGGAGCGACTTCGCGAGCCCGCCCGCGGCAAGGAGCAGCGCGGCCACCTGGAACGGGCCGATCAGCGCGGTCACCGGGGGGTGAACCTCACGGTCGAGAGCAGGGCGCTCGCCTGGGCGGCCAGCTCGTCGCGCCGGACGAAGCTCCCGAGCACGACGTAGAGGCAGTACGCGCCCCCCTGCTCGTTGAAGAAGACCTGGATCCCGGCCTGGCCGGGCAGCGTGCGCTGCAGCGCGTTCGGGCTGAACTCGCCGGGATCGAGCGGGAGCGGCATCCCGCGGCGCCGGAACATCGGCGTCGTGGCGCTCGCGGGCGAGAACTCCTTGATCACGATGAAGAGGTCGGCGGTGGTGAGGCGCTCCACCACCCCACTGCCGTAGTCGCCCACGTCGTCGGGCATGGGGATCGACGACACCTGGATCAGGGGGTAGGTCTGCGCGCCGTCGGGTGCCGGAGGGCCCTCGTACGCCAGCGCTCCCGCCTGCCCGGTCGCCGGGCGAGCGAAGATCCGCCCCTCCCACCTGGGCGGCACGTCGACGGCGAGCCCGTGCGCGCTCAGCTCGGCCACGGTGCACCTCCACCCGCCACCGACGCGACTGCGACGACCGCGGTGCCCGCGACCGCCGCGGCGGTCACGACGCGTGCCGGGGTGGCCGCGGCCGCGAAGCGCGCGAGGTGCGCGCGGAGCTGGGCCGGACTGCGGACGCGGGCCATCGTGAGCAGGGGGAGCGCCCGCGCGAGCCCGAACGTGATCCCGATCAGCACCGCGGTGGTGAGCGATCCCGAGAGCACCCCGATGACGAAGATCAGGTAGACGGACGCCGTCGTGACGATCGTCGCGAACCCGAGCCCGAGCTGGACCCCGAACCCCAGCCCGTAGACCCACTCGCGGTACTCCCCGAGCCAGGCCTCGTCGACCTGGCGGTGGATCGACGGAACGGGCACCCGCCCCACCTCGCACGCGAGCGCGACCGCGCAGAGCGCGGCGATGATCCACACCACCCGACCCCCGTCGAGGTCGGCGACCGATGCGAGCGCCTCGCCCAGCCCGCCCGCGACGGCACCGGAGAGTGCGCCGCCGATCACGGAGCCCACCACGTACGCGCTCGCGGCGATCCAGTACCGGCGGTGACGGGCCCGCTCGACCAGCGGGTTGATGCTGGCCAGCATCGACTCACCTCAGGGTGACCAGCTCGAGCGCACCGCGGTGACCGCCGCGAGCACCAGGGCCATGGCCAGGGTCGGGGTCATCCGGTCGCGCCGTCCGCCGGCGGGACACCCCTCGACCCACCCGTCGCCGGCGCCGGGGCCACCGGGGCCACCGCCGGTGCCGGGGCCACCGCCGGCGCCGGCGCGTCGATCCCGTAGAGGCTGGGGTGTCCGGGCGTGATCCCGGCCGACAGCAACGCCTGGTCGGCGCGATCGGCACCGCTCGGTCGGCGGCGGCGCGGGCGGCGCCGATCCCCGTGGTAGCCCACGTCGTCGAGGGCCTGCTCGATGAGCGAGAGCACCTGGTTCCAGGTCATGCCCGCACCCTCGCCCACCACCTGGCCCGAGGGCCCGTCGACGAACGCGAAGTACGGCGCGCCGGGAACCTCGTACGCGCTCCAGGCCTCGTCGGACATCACGACCGGGATCTCCTTTGGCGCGAACTTGGCGAGGCGAGACGGGCTCTCGAGGGCGGCACCCTGCGTCACCACGACGAGGCGCGCGTCGCTGGGGACCTGCGGCGTGCCCCGGGCGAAGGCCTCCCAGAACGCGCTGCACGTGGAGCACCCGCTCGTGAGGAAGGCGACGAGCGTGTTGTGCGCCACGCCCACCACGGCGATGCTGCGCGCGTCGCCGCGGGGCGTGGACCCGACGAGGTCGGCTGCTGGCCGGTCCGCGCCGCCCGCCGCCGGCGACCCCGCGTCGCCGACCACGCCCGTGCGGCGGGAGGTCCGGACCGGGACGCGCGCCGAAGCAGCCGGCGTCGACGCATCCGCGGCATCCGGGTCGAGGTCGGCCCCCATCGCGTGCAGCACCCGCAGGATCTCCGCGTGACTGCGGAGCAGGCCGGCGACGAGCAGCCCGAGGAGCGCGACCACCGCCGCGAGGAGGGTCACGAGCACGACCATCGGTGCGATTGTGACACGAACGCACCGCACACGGGGGCTCCCCGGCGGCTCTGCAGCAGATCCGGGCAGCTCCTCGGTGCTTCTGTGCACCAACCTCGCCGCAGGCGACGACCCGCGTCGTGGCAAGGTGAGGCGATGCGCATCGTGGCGTTCGTGAGCGACCTCATGGACCGCAGCCGGATCTCGGGCGCGATCCCCGGTGCCGAGTTCACCACGGAGCCCGCGGCAGCCGCGGGGGCCGACACGGTGGTGGTCGATCTCGCGCGGTTCGGCGACCAGATCCCTCGCATCCGGGCCGCGACCGCGGGTCGCATCGTGGCCTACGGCCCCCACGTCGACGACCGGGCCCTGACCGACGCGCGCGACGCAGGGGCCGACGTGGTGGTGCCGAGGTCCCGTTTCTTCCGCGACCCCGCCGCCGCGGTCACCGCGCCGTGACCGCGCGGTGACCGCCGGGAGCCCGAACGCCGGTCGACGCGTACCGGCGGGTAACCCGGGCGCGGTCCCCCGAGTCGAAGGCTCGATGGCCTTGTTGTCTGCTTCCCCCACGCCCTTCTCCACGCCGCTCTCGGCACCCGCCGCCGGCGCACCCACCCTGCTCCCTCGCCTCGAGACCGCCGCGTCCGGCCCGGGCACGATCACGTTCCTCGGCAGCGCGGGATCACCCGCCACGGCGGGTGCGGGCCGTGGGGAAGGCGGGGGCGGCGGGGGCGGCGGCGAGCCGGTGACGTGGGGACGGCTCCACGAGGACGCGCAGGCGATGGCCGCGGCGCTCCAGGCGCGCGGCGTCGCGCCCGGCGACCACGTCGCCATCCTCGGGCCCACCTCCCGGCCGCTCGTCACCGCGATCCAGGCCACGTGGCTCGCGGGCGCGGTCGTCGTCTGCCTCCCGCTCCCCATGCGGCTGGGCTCGATCGAG
>BTUT01000200.1:0-5973 GCA_045862935.1 Acidimicrobiia bacterium | reverse complement strand
CCGCGTGGCCCGCGTGAGCGAGAATCTAGAGATCTCCGACGACCACCTGCACTTCGTCTCGCAGTCCCGCCTCATCCCCGGCGCGTCGGTGACGGTCCTCGAGCGCAGCGCCGGCGGCGTGGTGGTCCGCACGGCCGTCGGCGACCACGTCGTACCCGACGACGTCGCGCAGCAGCTCTACGTGAACGCGTAGCCCGCGACCCGCGACCCGCGACCCGCGACCGTACGCGCCGACTCAGCCGCCCGCGACCGCCGGGACGATGCTGACGACCGACTTCTCCGTGACCGGGGTGTCGAGGCCGTCCAGGAAGCGGAGGTCCTCGTCGTCGACGAACACGTTCACGAACCGCCGCAGCTTGCCGCCGTCGTCGAAGAGCCGCTCGCCGATGCCCGGGTGCGCGGCCTCCAGCGCCTCGAGCACCTGGCCGACCGTGGCACCCTCGACGGTGAGCTCGGACTGGTTGTCCACCAGGCTGCGCAGCTGGGTGGGGATGCGAACGGTGGCCACGCTCAGACCTCCTCGATGATGGACGGGAACGCTTCACGGAAGGCGTCGAGGCTCGGCGGGATCGTGGCGGTGACGCCGACGTGCGGCTCGATCGCGTCGAGCGTCTTGAGGCCGTGCCCCGTGACGTACGCGACCACCCGCTCGTCCCGGTGGATCACGCCCTGGGCGGCGAGGTTGCGCAGCGTGGCGATCGTGACCCCCGCCGCGGTCTCACCGAAGATCCCCTCGGTGCGGGCGAGCAGCCGGATCGCGTCGACGATCTCGTCGTCGCTCACCGAGCCGCAGCCCCCGCCGGTCGTGCGGATCACGTCGAGGGCGTAGTACCCGTCGGCCGGGTTCCCGATCGCGAGCGACTTCGCGATCGTGCTCGGCCGCACCGGGTGCACGTCGTCGACGCCGGCCGCATGCGCGGTCGCCACCGGTGAGCAGCCCGTGGCCTGCGCCCCCGACACCCTCACCGCCGGCTCGCGATCGAGCAGCCCCACCTTGTGCAGCTCGTGGAATCCCTTGTGGACCTTGGTGAGCAACGACCCGCTCGCGATCGGTACCACCACGTGGTCGGGTGCTTCCCAGCCCAGCTGCTCGGCGGTCTCGTAGGCGAGCGTCTTCGAGCCCTCGGCGTAGAACGGCCGGACGTTCACGTTCGCGAACGCCCACGGGAGCTCGGCGGCCAGCTCGGCGCACAGCCGGTTCACGTCGTCGTAGTTGCCGTCGATCGCCACGACGTTGCCGCCGTACACCGCGGTGGTGAGGATCTTGCCCGCCTCGAGGTCGGAGGGCACGAACACGAAGCTCTGCATGCCGGTGCGGGCCGCGGCCGCGGCCACGGCGTTCGCGAGGTTGCCGGTGGAGGCACACGCCGCGGTCTTGAACCCGAAGTCGAGTGCCTTGCCGAGCGCCACCGCGACGACGCGGTCCTTGAAGGAGTTCGTGGGGTTGCGGGTGTCGTCCTTGATCCACAGCTCGCCCAGGCCGAGCTCGGCGGCGAGGCGCTCCGCCCGGATCAGCGGCGTCCAGCCGGCGTTGAGCGCCGCACCGGCGGGCTCGTCGACCGGCAGCAGCGGCGCGTAGCGCCAGATCGACGCCGGCCCCGCAGCGATCGACTCGCGCGAGATCGTCGCGGCCACCGCGTCGTAGTCGTAGGTGGTCTCGAGCGGCCCGAAGCACCACTCGCAGGTGTAGATGGGGGCCACGGCGTACTCGCGGCCACACTCCCGGCACCGCAGGACGGTTCCCTCCGACATGAGCCTCGCTCCTCCGTCTCGGACGGCGCAGCGGAGCACGCCGTCGGTCTCGACGCGCTCGGAGCGCCTCGAGCGGAGGGCCGCTCTTGGCTGCTCATCGGTCAGGCATTGGCACCTGGCTCCCCCGGTTGTGGTCTCCGGGCTCGCTGGTTGCCGCGGCTTCACAGGGCCTGTCCCTCAGCCGCTCTCGATGAGCGCGTACCGGCCGGCAGGGTAGCACCCGGATCGCCGGGCCCGGGCTCGGGGCGGGCGCCGCCTGGGAGCACGGCGCCGGGTTCCCGGCCGGCACGGTTCGGAGCCCATCCCCGACCGACAGGTTCGGGGCCCATCCCCGGGGCGGGGCTCGGGCACGGCGTCGGACCCGTCCGGGCTAGGCTTCCTCGGCGATGCCCGACGTTTCCCTGGCTTCCCGGCTGGCCGCCGCGAAGACCCGACTCGGATGCTCCGTGTCCGTGTGCATCCCCGCCCGCAACGAGGAGCCGACGGTGGGCCACACGGTGGCCACCATCCGTCGAACCCTGATGGAGCACGTGGCCCTCGTGGACGAGGTCCTCGTGATCGACGACGGCTCCACCGACGCCACGGCGGAGGCCGCGGCCTGGGAGGGGGCGCGGGTCTTCGCCTGCGCCGAGATCCTCGCCGACCTCCCGGCGGGCTCCGGGAAGGGCAACGCGCTCTGGAAGTCGCTCTACGTGAGCAACGGCGACCTCGTGGTGTGGCTCGACGCGGACGTCTGGAACTTCGGGTCGCACTTCGTCACCCGCCTGCTCGAGCCGCTGCTCACCGACCCGGCGATCGGGTTCGTGAAGGGCTACTACCAGCGGCCCCTGTTCGGCGATCCCCACGGTGGCGGCCGCGTCACCGAGCTCATGGCCCGCCCGGTGCTGAGCGCGCTGTTCCCGCACCTCACCGGTTTCGTGCAACCCCTGTCGGGTGAGTACGCGGGGCGGCGCGTCCTCCTGGAGCAGGTGCCGTTCGTCCAGGGGTGGGGCGTGGAGATCGGCCTGCTCGTGGATCTGGCCGAGCGCTTCGGGATCGACGCGCTCGCGCAGGCCGACCTCGGCGTTCGCGAGCACCGCAACCGCGCCCTCCACGACCTCGGGCCGCAGGCCATGGCAGTGCTGCTCACCGCCCTGCGACGCGCGGGTGTGCCCGAAGCCCGGCTCTCGCGCACCCTCGTGGGGTACGGCATCGGCCAGGAGGCTCGATCCGTCGAGGTGGAGACCGGTGAGCGGCCGCCGATGGTCTCGGTCCCCGCCTACCGAGCGAAGTTCGGCCGCGAGCTCACCGCCTGACCTCGTCGACCGGGGGGACGCCGGAGCCACCCATGGCGCTGAGGCTCGGCTCCCAGCCACGTCGGCTCCGGAGGGGCGAGGATCGACGTGCGGCCCGCGCCCGCGGCCCCACGATCAGTCGAGGGCGCGTCGCGCCAGGTCCACCGCGGCCTCCTCCACGAGCACGGCCGCGCGGGTGAACGCTTCGCCCGACTGCCAGACCCGATCGGTGAGGGCCTCGATCCGGGCCCCGAGCACCTCGGCTTCCTCCCGGGCACCGGCGGTGACCTGACCGGCGATCACGCCCCGGTGTGCGATCCCCAGCTCCGCGGCCCACTCCAGCACACCCCCCACCACCTTGCCGTCGAAGCTCGACACGTCGAGGCGACCCTCACCGGTGAGGACGAGGTCGGCGCCGTCGAGCGCGTCCTCGAGCCCGACCGCGCCCGCCACCACCTCGAAGCCCGGCTCGACCCGGGCACCGATCGCGGCGAGGCCCCCGGCGAGTCCGCCTGCCGCACCACCACCTTCGAGGTCGCGGACGTCGACGCCGGTACGGGACTCGTACTGGTCGGCCAGCCGCTCGAGGCGCCGCGCCAGCAACATCACCTGGGCGCTGGACGCGCCCTTCTGGGGGGCGAACACCCGCGCCGCGTCGAGGAACCGGGTACGGACATCGCAGGCCAGCACCACCTCGGCGCCGGTGAGCGACCAGCCGAGCACCTCCACCGCAGCGAGACCGCCGTCGGTCGTCGCGCTCCCGCCCACGCCCACGATCACCCGCCGTGCACCGCTGCGCAACGCGGTGGCGATCAGCTCACCGGTGCCTCGCGTGCTCGCACGGAGCGGGTCGTTGCGGCCCTGGACCAGCAGCAGGCCGCTCGCGCGGGCCATCTCGACCACCGCGGTCCCGTCGGGCAGGAGCGCCCACTCGGCGTCCACCGGGTCGCCGAGCGGGCCGGTGATCCGCGCGCGCCGCCGCGATCCGCCGCGCGCCGCGACGAGCGCATCGAGCGTGCCGTCACCCCCGTCGGCGAGCGGCACGACGCGCACGTCGTCGTAGCCCGCGCGCGACACGCCGCGCGCCATCGCGGCCGCCGCATCCCCGGCGGTCAACGTTCCCTTGAACTTGTCCGGCGCCACGGTGGCCGCAGGCATGGTCGATAGATTGGCCGAGTGACGGACCCACCGGCGATCCACCAGCGGCGCCCGGCCACCCTCGAGCGGGTCCCGCTCCTCGAGAAGCACCTCGACGACTACGTCGACATCGTCGGCGGCGCCGTGATCGATCGCATCCGCGAGCTGGCGAAGCCGCTCGAAGGGGCGCGCGTCCTGCACCTCAACGCGACCGCGTACGGGGGCGGGGTCGCCGAGCTGCTCGCGACGCACGTCCCGCTGCTCCGCAGCGTCGGCGTCGACGCCGAGTGGCACGTGATGCAGGGCAGCGACGAGTTCTTCGGCGTCACCAAGGACGTCCACAACGCGCTCCAGGGCGCGCCCATCGGGATGAGCGCGCCGATGCGCCGCGTCTACCTCGAGCGGGTGCTCGACAACGCGCTCCTGCTCGAGAACGGCTGGGACTTCGTCATCGTGCACGACCCCCAGCCCGCGGCGATCCTCCACTACGTCGAGGACCGGCGGGCCGCGTTCGAGCGCACGAAGTGGATCTGGCGTTGCCACATCGACCTCACCGACGCGAACCCCGACATGTGGGCGTTCTTCCGTCCGTTCGTCGAGCGCTACGACGCCTCGGTGTGGACGATGCCGGAGTTCGTCCCCGAGTCTCTCGACACGGCACGCGTCGTGCACGCGCCACCGTGCATCGACCCGCTCTCGGTGAAGAACCTCGATCTCGCCATGCCCTTCTGCGTCGAGATCACCAAGCAGTACGGCATCGACCCCCGACGTCCAGTGGTCTGCCAGGTGAGCCGGTTCGATCCGTGGAAGGACCCCATCGGTGTGATCGAGGCCTTCCGGATCGCCCGCGAGCACCTCGCCGACGCCCAGCTCGTGCTCGCGGGCTCCATGGCCACCGACGACCCCGAGGGCTTCCGGGTCTGGGAGGAGACCGAGGAGGCCCGGGCCGGCGATCCCGACATCCACCTGCTCTCCAACCTCCACCAGGTGGGTGCGGTGCAGATCAACGCGTTCCAGCGGGTCGCCGACGTCGTCGTGCAGAAGTCGTTGCGCGAGGGCTTCGGCCTCACCGTGAGCGAGGCGCTGTGGAAGGGCCGCCCCGTGGTCGGTGGGCGAGCCGGGGGCATCACCCTCCAGATCCGCGACGGCTTCGACGGGTTCCTCGTCGACGACGTCGAGTCGTGCGCGGCCCGCATCATCGACCTGCTCGCCGATCCCGTGGGTGCGGACGCCATGGGCGCCCAGGGCCGCGAGCACGTGCGCGCCAACTTCCTCTCGACCCGAGAGCTCGAGGACTGGCTCCGGCTGATGGGTGAGCTCCGCTGACGTGCTGATCGTCGCGTCCAACCGGGGTCCGTTCCGCTTCGAGCCCGCCGACGGCGCGGGGTTCACGGCCCTCCCCGCCGGGGGCGGGCTCGCGAGCGCGCTGCGGCCGCTGCTGCTCGACCCACGAGCCACCCCCGACCCGCGAACCGCCCCCGACCCGCGAACCGCCCCCGACCCGCAGGCCGGCAGCGAGACGACGACCGGTTCCGACCCCGCCTCGGGGCTCCGCGCCGATCACCAGGCCACGTGGATCGCAGCCGCCGTGACCGACGGTGACCGCGCCGCGGTCGCGGCCGGAGCCGCTGACCGCCCCGACCTGGGGCTCGTGCTGCTCGACCTCGATCCCACGGTCGCGCGCCTCCACTACGAGATCGTCTCGAACCAGACGCTGTGGTTCCTCCACCACGGGATGTTCGACCTCGTCCGGCGGCCCCGCTTCGACCACCGCTTCCGGGAGGCGTGGGCCGCGTACACGGCGGTGAAC
>BTUT01000199.1:0-5986 GCA_045862935.1 Acidimicrobiia bacterium | reverse complement strand
CGCCGCCCGAGTCGAGGAGGCATCCCGGATCCCGGAGTTCGTGCACGAGGCGGTGCGCTCCGCGACGGCCGCCCGCAGCGGCCCCGTGTACCTCGAGCTGCCCACCGACGTGCTGCTCGAGATGGTCGACGAGCCGTCCGGCCTCCTCGTGCAGGGCCGCCCGGTCGCACCGGGCGCACCCGATCCCGCTGCCGTGGCGGACGCGGCCGAGATGCTCGCGCACGCGAGCTTCCCGTTGGTCCTCGCCGGGCAGGGCGCGGTCGCCGCGGACGCGGGTGACGAGCTGCGCGCGGTGGCCGAGCAGGTGGGCGCGCTGGTGATGACCACGGCCGGCGCGCGAGGGGTGCTCCCCGAGGATCACCCGCTCTCCGTGGGGATGACCTTCCCGTGGGGCACTCCGGCCCATCTCGACTCCGACGTGATCCTCGCGGTCGGGACGCAGCTCGGCGAGGCGGCGCAGTACCTGGGACCGCCGGCCTGGGCCGGTCATCCCGCTCAGCGACTGATCCACCTCGACGCCGATCCCGCGGCGATCGGGATCAACCGGCCCACCGACGTGGCGCTGGTCGGAGACGCCCGCGCGGGGTTGTCCGCCCTCCACGCCGCACTGGCCCCCGCCGGCGCGCGGGCGCCGAGCGTCGCGGCGGCGGACTACGCGCGCGACGCGCAGGCCTTCCGGCGAGCGGTCGCCGACGCGTACCTCGACGGCGACGCCGAGACGATCCATCCCGGTCGCCTCGCGGTCGAGGTGGCACGGTTCTTCCCCGCGGACGCGATCGCGTGCTTCGACGGCGGGAACACCACGCTGTGGTCGCACCTCGCGCACACGTTCCGGCACCCCCGCTCCCTGCTGTGGACCAGCCACTTCGGGCACCTCGGGACCGGACTCCCGTACGCGCTCGGCGCCAAGGTCGCGCACCCCGACCGGCCCGTGTACCTGCTCACCGGCGACGGCGCGCTCGGGTTCAACCTCCAGGAGCTCGAGACGGCCGCCCGGGAGGGCATCGACGTCGTGGTCGTCGTGAACTGCGACTTCGCGTGGGGGATGGAGGTCGTGTACATGGACAAGGTCGCCGGCACCAACGCCGGCGTCCGTCACTCGCGGGTCCGCTACGACGAGGCCGCCGAGGCGCTGGGGTGCCTCGGGGCCCGGGTGCGCCACCCTTCGGAGCTCCGGCCCGCACTCGAGGCCGCACTGGGTGCCGGACGCCCCGCCGTGGTGCAGGTCGAGGTGGACGCCGGCGAGAACGAGCAGCCTCCCGGCCTCGACGAGTTCGTCGCGATGTACGCCGCGGCCCATACGTGAGGTGACGCGCGTGCACGCGCGCCGTGTGGCGGTGACGGGAGCCTCGGGGTTCGTCGGGCGTGCGGTCGCCGCCCGGCTCCGAGCCGTGGGCACCGAGGTCGTCGGCATCGATCGCGCCGGCGCGGACGGCGTGCTGGCGGGCGACCTCCGGGTCGAGGGAGCTTGGCAAGGGGCCGTCGCGGCGTGCGACGCCGTCGTGCACACCGCGGCGCTGGTGTCGCAGACCGCATCGCGCCGCGACGCCTGGGTCGCGAACGTCGTCGCGACCCGTCGCGTGCTCGACGCCGTCGCGCCGGGGAAGCGGGTCGTGCACCTCTCGTCGGCCGCCATCTACTCGCCGCACCGTCCGGCGCAGGTGGACGAGTCCTTCCCGGTGCGCCCGACGGGGCGGTCGTACGGCGACACGAAGATCGCTTCCGAGCAGGTGGTGCTCCAAGCGCACGCGGCCGGGGAGGTCGACGCGGTGATCCTGCGACCCGGTGACGTCTACGGCACCGGGTCGCGACCCTGGACCGAGGTCCCGATCGAGGCGCTGCGGGCCGGGCGGCTCGTGCTCCCCGCCCACGGCCGCGGCCTCGTCGACCCGGTGCACATCGACGATCTCGTCGAGTGCATCGTCGTCGCACTGGGCGTGGACTCGCCGGCGAGCCGCGTCTTCAACGCCGCGGGGGGTGCGCCCCTGGAGGCCGCGGCGTTCTTCGGTGGCTACAGCACCCGGCTCGGGTTGCGACCTGCACGCCGGGTCTCGACGCGCGCGGCGACGCTGATGGCCGAGGCGCTCGGCCGGACCCAACGGCTCCTGGGGTCGCCGTCGGAGCTCGGCACGGGCGTGGTGGCCATGCTGGCCAAGACCGGCTCCCTCTCGATCGAGCGGGCGGAGCGCGAGCTCGGCTGGAGCCCGCGCGTCTCGCTCGACGCGGGGATGGACGCTATCTGCGCACGCCGCGGATCACGTTGAGGAGCAGGAGGAGGAGCACGGCACCGAGGATTGATCCGATGATGCCGCTGGCCCGGAACTCGAGCTCCTGCTCGAAGATCAGGCTCCCGAGGATCCCGCCGACGAAGGACCCGGCGAGTCCGGTGAAGAGCGCTTCGCCCCAGTTGACCTTGGCGTCGAAGCCGCGGACGAGGAGCTGCGCGACCCAGCCGATCGCCATACCGAACACGAGGAGGAACAACAGGAGTGAGATCACGGCCGGGAGCCTACCGACGGGGATCCAGCGGCAGGCATCCAGCGGCGGATGTCCGCGTCGGGCATCCGCCGGCGAGCGACGGCGCTCCGCTAGCGTGCCGCGAAGCCGAGGAGGTGGGGTGTGACGACGACACAAGAGCGTGAGGCGGCCCGGCAGGTGACGGGGCTGTGGTGGATCTTCCTGGTGACGGGGATCCTCTGGTTCATCATCTCGCTGGTGGTGCTGCGGTTCGACGAGTCCTCGATCACGACGATCGGGGTGATCATCGGGATCGTGTTCGCGGTCGCGTGCGTGAACGAGTTCGTCGCGATGGGCGTCGTCGAATCGTGGAAGTGGCTCCACGCGATCCTCGGCGTGCTGTTCGCGCTCGGCGCGCTCTGGGCGTTCATCCAGCCGGAGAAGGCATTCTGGGCGCTCGCGTCGGTGCTGGGCTTCCTGCTGATCTTCAAGGGCACCGTCGACATCATCGAAGCGGTGATGACCAAGGAGTACAACAGCCTCTGGGGCCTGGGTCTCGCGGCCGGGATCATCGAGGTGCTGCTGGGCTTCTGGGCCTCGCAGCAGTACTACCCGGCGCGGGCCGCGCTCATCATCATCTGGGTCGGCTTCGCGGCGCTGTTCCGCGGCATCGGCGAGATCATCCTGGCGTTCCGCATCCGCTCGGAGCACAAGCACCTGGCCGCGTAGCCCGCCGCCTCGTTCCGAGGGCACGGCGCGGCCGATCGGCTGATCGGGTCTGGCGCCGGGTCTGGAAGACTCGGGCCCGTGAGGGCCGCGCTCGGGATCGACGTCGGAACCACGAACGCGAAGGCGGTCCTCGTCGACGGCGAGGGCCGCCTCCTCGCGTCGGCCGTCCGCCCGATCGCCACCCGGCGCCTGGGGGACCGCGCCTCCCAGGACGCCGACGCCGTGTGGTCGGCGGTGCGCGGCGCCGTGCGGGTCGTCACCACCGCCGCGCCGGCGGCCGCGAACGCGGTCGAAGCCGTGCTCTGCGCGAGCCAGTACTCGTCGATCGTGCCGGTCGGTGGTGGCGGTCGGCCGAGCGCGCCGATGCTGCTCTACCTGGACAAGGCGGGCACCGATCACTCGTTCGCCGTGATGGAGCGCCACACCGACGCGTTCGAGCTGTTCCTCGGGCGTCACGGGATCCCTCCGATCGGCGGGGGGCTCTCGCTCGCGCACCTGCTGCACCTCCAGCTCGACCGGCCGGAGGTCCATGCCGCGACCGACGTCTACCTCGAGCCGATGGACTTCGTGAACCTCCGCCTCACGGGGCGGGCGGCGGCGACCCAGTGCACGATGCTCATGAGCCAGCTCTGCGACAACCGCACGCAGGGTGCGACCGAGTACGACGCGCAGCTCCTCGACCGTTCGGGTGTGGACTCCTCGAGGTTGCCGCCACTGATCGCGATCGACGCCGCCGTGGGCGAGCTCCTCCCCGAGGTGGCCGCCGACCTGGGGTTGGGACCGCGCGCCCTCGTCTACGCCGGGGTGAACGACAGCCAGGCGGGGGTGATCGCGACCGGGGCGTTCGCCGCGGGACGCGGGGGCGTGATGATCGGCACCACCAGCGTGCTGCTCGAGACCACCGATCACCTCGCGTCCGACCTCGACCACGAGATCGTGGCCACCCCGGGGCCGCTCCCCGGTTGCTACGTGGTGTTCGCGGAGAACGGCCTCGGGGGCAAGGCGTTGGAGCACGTGCTCGCCAACGTGGTCTACGCCAGCGACGAGCTTGCCGACCACCTCGCGGGCGACCACTACGAGCACCTCGACGCCGCGCTCGGCGCCGCACCGGCCGGGAGCGGCGGCGTGCTCTTCTGCCCCTGGCTCGCGGGGACGCTCTCGCCGGCCGCCGATCCGTCCGTGCGCGGTGCCTTCCTCAACCTCTCCCTCGACACCCGTCGCACCGACCTCGTTCGGGCGGTCGTGGAGGGCATCTGCCACAACCTGGCCTGGCTGGTGCCCCACGTGGTCGCGTTCACCGGCGCAGCTCTCCACGAGGTCGTGTTCTGCGGTGGCGCGGCGCGCTCCGCGCAATGGGCCCAGACGCTGGCCGACGTGCTCGCTCGGCCGGTGCGCGTGGTGCGGGATCCCGAGCTCGCGGTCGCGCGCGCCGCGGCGCTGCTCGCGTTGCAGCGCGCCGGGCGGCTCACGGAGTCGGACCTCCTGGCGTTGGTGGACCCGGCCGCGGTCTACGAGCCGCGCCCGGAGCTCCGCGACCGGTACGACGCGATGCAGGCGCAGTTCCAGGCCGCCTTCAGCGCCCTGCAGCCCATCTCCCATGCCCTGCGAGAGGCGGTGGAGCAACGATGAGCGACACGCCGTACGCCGATCGATTCCCGGTCGTCCGGGGTCTCCCCGAGACCGGGCGACCCGCCGCCGAGATCCTCGCCGAGCTGGGGGTCATGGCCGCCGAGGAGGACGCGCTCTGGGAGACGGGCCGTTGCTCGGGCACCATGTACTGCGGCGACCACGAGCACTACGCGCTCATGAACGAGGCGTTCTCGCGGTTCTCGCACACGAACGTCCTCCAGCGCGACCTCTGCCCGAGCGCCACGAAGTTCGAGGGCGAGATCATCGCCATGACCCTCGATCTCATGCACGCGGATGCGGTCGTGGGCGGCGATCCGGTGGGCATGGTCACCACGGGCGGCACCGGGAGCATCCTGCACGCGGTGCTGGCGTATCGCGAGCACGCGCGTCAGGAGCGCGGGATCCAGCGCGCGAACCTCGTGACGCCCGAGACCGCGCATCCCGCCTTCGACAAGGCGGCCCACCTCACCGGGGTGGAGGTGCGCCGGGTGCCGGTCGACCCGGTCACCACCACCGTCAACGTCGCGGCAGTCGCCGACGCGATCGACGACGCCACGATCGTGGTCGTCGGCTCGGCGTGCAACTACGGGTACGGCACGATCGACCCGATCGCGGAGCTCGGCGAGCTCGCGAGCGCCCGAGGGACCGGACTCCACGTCGACGCCTGCCTCGGCGGGTTCATCCTGCCCTTCGGCGAAGCCCTCGGCTACCCGATCCCACCCTTCGACTTCCGTGTGCCCGGAGTCACGTCGATCTCGGCCGACACCCACAAGTACGCGTACGGCCTCAAGGGAACCTCGGTGCTGTGCTTCTCCGATCGGGCGTTGCGCAACGCGCAGTACTTCTTCCGGACGGACTGGTCGGGCGGGAAGTACTGCTCGCCGGGGATCGAGGGCTCGCGCTCGGGCGGGCTCCTCGCCGCGACGTGGGCCGGGATGGTCCGCTTGGGCCGCGAGGGGTACCTGCGTCATGCCCGTGAGATCTTCGCGACCGCGTTCGCGATGCAGGATGCGGTGCGCTCGCACCCGGAGCTGCGCATCCTCGGTGACCCGACCTTCTGCTTCTCGTTCACGTCCGACGCCTTCGACATCTACCACGTCAACGACGCGATGCGAACCCGGGGTTGGCGCTTCAACGGGCAGCAGTACCCGAACGCGATCCACATGGCCGT
>BTUT01000198.1:0-6023 GCA_045862935.1 Acidimicrobiia bacterium | reverse complement strand
GTGATCGCGGTCTGCTCACGCAGCATCCGCTTGCGGTAGTTCTCGAAGTCGGCCTGGACCCGCTGCGCGAGCGCCCGCATCTCCGCGAGCTCGCGCAGCAGGTCCTCGTTGACGTCGGTCTCCGCGCCCGCGGAGCCGTCCCCTTCGGGGCCGGCCTCGACCGTCCGCTCCGCGACGTCGTCGGGCTCGGCGAGGTCGTCCATGGTCACGCGGACCGCTCGTCGGGCTCGTCGACGATCTCGGCCTCGGCCACCTCGTCGTCGGACGGACCGGACGCCGCGCCTGCGTCGTGGCCGGGTCCTCCGGGGTCGCCGGCCGCACCGCTCGCGGCCGCCTGCTGCTGCGCCGCGGCGTAGAGCCGTTGCGAGAAGTCCTGGAGCGCGGCCGTGAGGTTCTCGTGCGCCCGCGAGACCGCGTCCACGTCGGGCCCGGCGAGCGCGTCCTTGACCTCCTTCAGCGCGGCCTCGACCCGCTCCTTCTCGGCCGGCTCGACCTTGTCGGCCTGCTCCTTGAGGAGCTTCTCGGTCTGGAAGACGAGCGAGTCGGCGTTGTTGCGGATCTCGGCCTCCTCGCGCCGCTTGCGGTCCTCCTCGGCATGCGTCTCGGCGTCCTTCATCATGCGGTCGATCTCGTCCTTGGACAGCGCGGTGCCGCCGGTGATGGTCATCGCCTGCTCGCGCCCGGTGCCGAGGTCCTTGGCCGACACGTGCACGATGCCGTTGGCGTCGATGTCGAACGTGACCTCGATCTGGGGGACGCCCCGCGGCGCGGGCGGGATGCCCACGAGCTGGAACGTGCCGAGCAGCTTGTTGCGGTACGCCATGTCGCTCTCGCCCTGGAGCACCTTGATCTCCACGCTCGGCTGGTTGTCGTCGGCCGTGGTGAAGATCTCCGAGCGCTTCGTGGGGATCGTCGTGTTGCGCTCGATGAGCCGGGTCATGATCTGACCCTTCGTCTCGATGCCGAGCGACAGCGGGGTCACGTCGAGCAGCAGCACGTCCTTCACGTCACCCTTGAGCACCCCGGCCTGGATCGCCGCGCCCACGGCCACCGCCTCGTCGGGGTTCACGCCCTTGTCGGCATCCTTGCCGCTGAGCTCGCGCACGAGGTCGACCACGGCCGGCATGCGGGTGGAGCCGCCCACGAGGATCACGCGGTCGACACCGCCGGCGCCGAGGCCGGCGTCGCGGATCGCCTGCTCGAACGGGCCCTTGCAGGCTTCGAGGAGGTCGGAGGTCATCTCCTGGAACTTCGCGCGCGAGAGCGTGAGCTCGAGGTGCAGCGGACCCTCCTGCGTGGCGGTGATGAAGGGCAGGTTGATCGTGGTCTCCTGCAGCGAGGAGAGCTCGATCTTCGCCTTCTCCGCCGCCTCCTTGAGGCGCTGCCCGGCCATCTTGTCGGCCGACAGGTCCACACCGTGCGCGTTCTTGAACTCGGTGACCATCCAGTCGATGACCCGCTGGTCCCAGTCGTCCCCGCCGAGGTGGGTGTTGCCGGCGGTCGACTTCACCTCGAACACGCCCTCGCCGAGGTCGAGGACCGACACGTCGAAGGTGCCGCCGCCGAGGTCGAACACGAGGATCGTGAGGTCGTGCTCCTTGTCGAGCCCGTACGCGAGTGCCGCCGCGGTGGGCTCGTTGATGATCCGCAGCACCTCGAGGCCCGCGATCTCACCCGCTTCCTTCGTGGCCTGGCGCTGCGCGTCGTCGAAGTAGGCCGGCACGGTGATCACGGCCTGGGTGACGGAATCGCCCAGGTACGCCTCGGCGTCGCGCTTGAGCTTCTGGAGCGTCCGGGCCGAGATCTCCTGCGCCGTGTACGCCTTGCCGTCGATGTCGACCGACCAGCTCGTGCCCATGTGGCGCTTCACCGACCGGATCGTGCGGTCGGGGTTCGTGATCGCCTGACGCTTCGCGACCTCGCCGACGAGCACCTCGCCGGCCTTCGAGAACGCCACCACCGACGGGGTGGTGCGGGCGCCCTCGGAGTTGGGGATGACCACCGGCTCGCCGGCCTCGAGGACCGAGACGACGGAGTTGGTGGTGCCGAGGTCGATGCCGACGGCCTTGGCCATGGTGGGTGCCTCCGATTCGAGGATGGGGAGATGAGACGGGACGGGTGGAACAGATCTGAGTGTGACCGTATCAAGTTTAGTGAGCACGTTGCTATTCCCGCGTCGGGGAGCCCCGGGCACGGGCCCGTCCTCGACAGGCGTCACCGCTCCTCGTCACGCTGGCGACCTGCGGCGCGCGATGGGGCGACGACGCCCCAGCCGCCGTCCGCGCTCGTGGCCGTGTGTCCCCCTCGGCGGGGTTGACGGTCACGAGACGCCTCCGGCCCGTTCGGCGGCGCCCGGTGCGCTGGCCGTGGCAAGATTCCCGCCCATGGCCCGACGTGACGACCAGACCGCGCTCCTCGCCCAGGTCCCGCTGTTCTCCGCCTGCTCGAAGAAGGAGCTCCAAGCGCTCGCCCGGCGGGCCGACGACCGCAAGGTCGAGGCCGGCACGGTGCTCGTGCGCGAGGGCGCCGCCGGCGACGCGTTCTTCGTGATCGTCTCGGGGCAGGCCGAGGTCGACCGCAGCGGCACCGTCGTGGCCACGATCGGCCCGGGCACGTTCTTCGGCGACCTCGCGCTGCTCGACATGGCCCCGCGCAACGCGACCGTCACCGCGAAGACCGACATGGAGCTCGTCGTCCTCGGGCAGCGGGAGTTCTCGGCGATGATCGACGAGTCGAGCGCGTTCGCCCGCAAGCTCCTCATGGGGCTCGCACACCGCCTGCGCCAGATGGACGCGCAGACCCGCCAGTAGCGGCGGCAACGGCACGGCGCGGCGCGGGTCGGAGCGGCCCCGACACACGGACGCGCAGACCCGCCAGTAGCGGCGGCAACGGCACGGCGCGGCGCGGGTCGGAGCGGCCCCGACACACGGACGCGCAGACCCGCCGGTAACCGGCCAGGAGCGCACGAGCCGACCTCGGCCCGGGGGCCGCGTTAGGTTCTCGTGCGTGCGCACACCCAAGCCGCGTCAGGTCGTCATCGTCGTCGGCGTGCTCGCCGCGCTCGGCACGCTGTCCTCCGGGATCTTCCCCCGCATCACCGAGTGGGACGACGACTCGAAGATCACGCGCCACGTCTTCGTCAACATTCCCGACCCGCTCTACTGGATGTTCTACGCGACCGCGGCGACGATGCTCCTCGTCACCGCGTGGCTCGTGGCCACCCGCGTGCGGAACTACGAGCGGGGCGGTCCCGACGACCGGCGCACCACGAAGGCCAACCTGCACCGGCGCATGCGCGACTTCCGGGCGGGCGTGTGGATGCGCACGCTGCTGCGCGACCCCGCGGCCGGCGTGATGCACTCCTTCATCTACTTCGGGTTCCTGGTGCTGCTCGCGGCCACGATCCTCCTCGAGATCGACCACCAGCTCCCCGAGGACCTGAAGTTCCTGCACGGCCAGGTGTACCAGGGGTACTCGGCCACCGCCGATCTCTTCGGCCTGGTCTTCCTCGTCGGCATCGTGTGGGCGATCGTGCGGCGCTACGTCCAGCGGCCGTACCGCATCCGCATCAAGACGAAGCCCGAGGACGCGGTGGTGCTCGCCACGTTCCTCGTCATCGGCGTCACCGGGTTCCTCGTGGAGGGCTTCCGCATCGCGTACGAAGGCCGCCCGCAGTTCGAGGAGTGGTCATTCGTCGGCTGGGGGATCTCGTCGGTGATCGACGGCTGGTCGACCGACCTGCTGCGCGACCTCCACCGCACGTTCTGGGTCACGCACTTCGCCGCGTTCGTGGCGTTCCTCGTGCTGCTGCCGACCACGAAGCTCCGCCACATGGTCACGTCGCCGATGAACATGTACCTGCGCGACCACGACCGGCCCAAGGGCGCGATGAAGCCCATGCCGAACCTCATGGAGACCGAGCTCGAGACGTTCGGTGCGTCGACCGTCGAGGACTTCACCTGGAAGCAGCTCTTCGACACCGACGCGTGCACGATCTGCGGGCGCTGCACCTCGGTGTGCCCCGCACACGCCACGGGGAAGCCGCTCGATCCGCGCGAGATCGTGCTGAAGGTCGGCGAGGTGATGGCCGCGACCGGCGACCCGCGCGTGTCGCCGCCGGTGGGCGTCGACAAGGAGATCACGGTCACCGCGGACTCGATGTTCGAGCGGATCACGTCGGAGGAGCTGTGGTCGTGCACCACGTGCAAGGCCTGCGACGAGATCTGCCCGGTCAACATCGAGATCCTCGACAAGATCCTCGACATGCGCCGGTACCTGTCGCTCATGGAGAGCGACTTCCCGACCGAGCTCGGCAACACGTACCGGTCCATGGAGAACTCGATGAACGTGTACTCCATGAACCAGGGCGAGCGGGGTGACTGGGCGGAGTCGCTCGACGGGGTGGAGATCGTCGACCCGTCGGTGGTGCTCGAGCACGAGTACCTGTACTGGGTGGGCTGCGCGGGGTCGTTCGACGACCGCAACAAGAAGACGTCGCGGGCGGTGGCGAAGCTGCTCCAGCGCGCGGAGATCGACTTCGCGATCCTCGGGCCGAGCGAGCTGTGCACCGGCGACCCCGCACGCCGGTCGGGCAACGAGTACCTGTTCCAGATGCTCGCGATGCAGAACATCGAGACCCTCGACGCGATGGGCGTGAAGAAGATCATCACGCAGTGCCCGCACTGCTTCAACACGCTGAAGAACGAGTACCCGCAGCTCGACGGCCACTACGAGGTGATCCACCACTCGCAGCTGCTCAACGAGCTGATGGCGTCGGGCCGGCTCAAGCTGACGGGCGCGTCGTTCGAGGAGCGGGTGACGTTCCACGACTCGTGCTACCTGGGCCGCCACAACGACGTGTACCTGGCGCCGCGCAAGGTGATCGGGTCGCTCGCCGGCATCGACATCGTCGAGATGCCCCGCAACGGCACGCGTGGCATGTGCTGCGGTGCCGGCGGCGCGCGCATGTGGATGGAGGAGCACATCGGCAAGAACGTGAACGTGGAGCGCGCGCAGGAGGCGCTCGCCACCGGCGCGACGCGGGTCGCGGTCGCGTGCCCGTTCTGCTACGTGATGCTCGAGGACGGCGTGAAGAGCCAGGGCAACGAGGACGTGCAGGTGCAGGACATCGCCGAGATCCTCGTCGAGGCCATCGAGCGGGGCGAGCGGGGCGAGCGCGCCCCCGCCTCGGCCAACTTCCGACCCGGCCTGTAACCCCCTGTTTGGACGCCGAACCGCGCGCTGGCGCCGGTAGGGGTGCAAACAAGGTGACAGGTGGCGGTAGTTGAGGTTGTAGGGGGTCGGCGGGGGGGCGCCCTGGCCCTGGTACTTGGACCCGGCGGTGCTGGTTCCGTAGGGGTGCTCGGCGGGAGTGGTCATCTGGAAGAAGGAGATCTGACCGATCTTCATCCCGGGGTAGAGGGCGATCGGCAGGTTGGCGACGTTCGACAGCTCGAGCGTGAGGTGACCGTCGAACCCCGCGTCCACGAACCCCGCGGTCGCGTGGGTGAGCAGCCCGAGGCGTCCGAGCGAGCTCTTGCCGTCGAGACGGGCGGCGAGGTCGTCGGGCAGCACCACCCGCTCGAGCGTCGACGCGAGAACGAACTCTCCCGGGTGGAGGATGAACGCGTGGGGGTCGCGCACCTCCACGAGCTCGGTGAGGTCCTCCTGGGGCTCCTTCGGGTCGATGAAGGGCGTGGTGTCGTTGCGGAACACCCGGAAGTAGCGGTCGATGCGCAGGTCGACCGACGACGGCTGGATCGCCCCGTCCATCATCGGCTCGATGACGATGCGCCCCGCGGCGATGGCCTCGCGGATCGTGACGTCGGACAGGATCACGAGGCGTGAGCGTAGCCACCCGCCTCGGCCGGGACGGCCGATAGCGTGGGGCGATGTCCTACGAGGAGGTGATGGACGACGTCGCCCGGGTGATCGAGGCGGTCGGTGCCGGCATCCTCGTGCTCGGAGGCATCACGGTGCTCGCGCGCTACACGTGGCGCATCGCCACCGGAGCTCGGGACGCG
>BTUT01000197.1:0-6038 GCA_045862935.1 Acidimicrobiia bacterium | reverse complement strand
GCGAGCAGGAGCGACGAGCCCCAATCGGGATTGACGCTCGCGTAGAACGACGGCTCGTAGGGCTTGTGCTCGGTGTACATCTCCCAACCGGGCGGCAACGCGTCGTGCAGCGCGTGGAGCCCGTCGGCGACCCGCTCGAACTGGTCGACGAAACGGGCCTGCCCGGGATGGTTCATGCCGTCACCGAGCCAGACGGTGATGGCGGTCGCCCCGAGCGCCACGCCGAGCTCGACCACCTCGAGGTTGTGCTCGAGTGCGTGCGCGCGGACCACCGGGTCGGGGTGGGAGAACGACCCGAACTTGTACGAGATCCGGCCGTCGCCGGTCGTCGCCGGGTTGTCCTGGAACGTGTTGGAGTTCATCGCGTCGAACCCGAGCCCCAGCGCAGCGGCGTGGGCCCGCAGCGCGGCGGGATCCTCCGGGTCGTCCCAGGGCACGTGCAGGCTCACGGTCCGGTTGGCGCCGGTGAGCGCGTTGAGCGCGGCGACGTCGTCGAGCTTCTCCTCGGTGGTGCGCGGCTCGCCGGCACTCGGGAACCGGCCGAAGCGGGTGCCTCCGGTGCCCACCGCCCACGACGGCGCCGCGACGGAGAACCGGCGCACCTCCTCCACGACCGCCTCGGCGTCGACACCCTGGCGGGCCAGCTGCTCCCGCGCGTGGTCGAGGTCCCGCTCGTGGGCGGCGAACGTCGCCTCCTCGACGGTTCGGATCGCTTCAGTGGTGATGCGCACGGTCACTCCCCTGTGGTGTTCGCTCGGCACAGGCTCAGCGGAGGAACGCAGCCGCGATCCCGCCGTCGACCGGCACGAGCAGTCCGGTGGTGCGCGACAGCCGCCCGTCGACGAGGGCCAGCACCGCGTCGGCGACGTGCCTGGGCTCGACCTCACGGCGCAGCAGCGTGCGCGACGCGTAGTAGTCGCCCAGCGCCTCGGGCTCGACCCCGTACGCCGCCGCCCGCTGGGACCGCCACTCCGAGTCGAAGATCCCCGACCCCTGCACGACGCCGTCCGGGTTCACCCCGTTGACCCTGATGCCATGGGCGCCGAGCTCGGCGGCGAGCAGCCGCACCTGGTGCGCCTGGTCGGCCTTCGCCGCGCTGTAGGCGACGTTGCTCGGGCCGGCCACGATCGCGTTCTTCGACGCGATGTAGACGATGTCGCCGCCGACGCCCGCGTCGATCATCATCCGGGCCGCGGCGCGACTGACGACGAAGGAGCCCCGCGCCATCACGCCGTGGAGCCGGTCCCACACCTCGGTCGTGGTTTCGACGAGCGGCGCCGACGCAGCGAGCCCGGCGTTGTTCACGACCAGGTCGACACCGCCGAACTGCAGCGCCGCGGCGGCGAATGCGGCGTCGACCGCGCCCTCGTCACGGACGTCGACGGTCACGGCGATCGCGCGCTCGGTCCCGATCTCGGCCACCGTCTTCTCGGCGCGATCGCCGTCGAGGTCGGCCACCACGACGGCGGCGCCCTGGGCGGCGAGGGCCAACGCGGTGGCCCGGCCGATCCCCGAGCCGGCGCCCGTCACGAGCGCGACGCGCCCAGCGAGCACCGGCAGTGGCGGGCGGGCCCGCAGCTTGCGCTCTTCGAGGTCCCAGTACTCGACACCGAACTTCTCGGCATCCGGGATCGGGGCGTACGCCGAGACCGACTCGGCACCGCGCATCACATTGATCGCGTTGACATAGAACTCGCCCGCGATGCGCGCCGCGACGGGATCGGTGCCGAAGCTCCACATCCCGACGCCGGGTACGAGGACGATGACGGGGTCGGCACCCCGCATCGGCGGCGACGCCTCCGTGGCGTGGGTCTCGTAGTACGCGCGGTACGTGTCGCGAAAGCGCTCGTGCGCGACCCCGAGCGCGTGCACGCGCGCCTCATCGTCGGCGTCGGGCGGCAGGTCGACGAACAGCGGCGCGACCTTGGTGCGCAGGAAGTGGTCGGGGCACGACGTGCCGAGGCCGGCGAGGCGGCGGGCCGCCTCCGAGTTCACGAACTCCATGACCACCGGGGTGTCGGTGAACGCGCCGACCACGGGCCGGTCGGTCGAGGCGAGGCCCCGGACCACGGGGGCCAGCGCCGCGGCCGCAGCCCGGTCGGTGGCGTCGGGCGGCGCGCCGCTGATCGCTGCGCCGAACGGCGCCGGGCGGCCCTCAGCCGCGAGGAACTCCGTGGCCCGCCGGATCAGTTCGTGGGTGGTGGCCTCACACTCGGCGCTGGTCTCCCCCCAGCAGATGAGACCGTGGCCGCCGAGGATCGCGCCGCGCAGCAACGGGTCGGCCGCCTGCAGGTCACGCAACGCCACCCCGAGCGCGAAGCCGGGCCGGAGCCAGTCGAGCCAGCCGACGTCTTCACCGAAGCAGCGGGCGGTGAGCGCCGCACCGTCGGCGGCCGTGGCGCTCGCGATCACCGCATCGGGGTGTCCGTGGTCGACGTGCGCAGCAGGCAGCAGCGCGTGCAGCGGCGTGTCGATGGACGGCGTGGCCCCGGGCGGCCCGAATCGGCACAGCTCGTACAGCGCCACCATGTCGGACTCGGTCGCGCCGGCGTCCCAGCGAGCCTCCAGCGCGAGGAGGCGATCGAGATCCAGCAGGGCGACGCCCGCGGCGGTGAGGGTGCCGAGGTCGCCGCCGGATCCCTTGACCGCGAGCACCCGCACGGGCGCTCCGGTGACCGGGTCGTCAACGAGGTACTTGGCTGAGGTGTTGCCACCGGCGAAGTTCGTCACCTGCTTGTCCGCACCGAGGCGGTGGGATCGATCGAGAAGCTGCTCCAACATGTTCGATAGTGTCTAATCCAACACAGACCTCACATCAAGCGCGGAGGGACCATGGCCGGGGTGTCGCAGATCGCCGAGGCGGTGCGCGACCGCACCGTCGTGATCCACGACGGCGGGATCCGCCGCGGCAGCGACATCGTGAAGGCCGTGGCGCTCGGCGCGCACGCGGCCATGGCCGGACGTGCGTACCTCTACGCGCTGGGCGCCGGCGGCGAGCGTGGCGTCGACCACGTGCTCGACCTGCTCGACGCGGGCGTGCGCCGCACGATGGCACTGCTCGGGGCAACGTCGATCGATGCGATCGACGCCTCGATGGTGAGCCGCGCCTGACGCGGCTCACTGCGTCGCGAGGCTCTGGCGGATCGCCGCGAGAGTCGTGCCACACCCTCTCGTGGTGGTTGCCGTTGTGGAGCTCGGAGAACCCTCGGTCCGCGACCGGTGACGCGCTGCCGTCATCGCCTCCCCCTCTGGCTTCGATCCCATCGCCCTCAGCTCCAGCCGCCGGCGCCGGTGCGGAAGGCCGTGATGCTGGCGCCGGCCGGCACGGCGTCGAGCGGGGTCGCCACGTCGTCGAGCGTGGGCGCACCGATCTCGGTCGCGATCGCCGCCAGCGCGTGACGATCGAGCCCGTAGACGTCGATCGCGGTCTCGCCGAGCATGCGGCGCGCGTCGTCGGGTGGGACGTCGGCGAACGTGTGCCGCAGGGCGAGCCGCGTCACCGACGGGAGGTCCGCCCCGTCGCGGTAGACGAAGGTGCCCTCCAGGTGTGGGTAGTCGGAGCCCCAGAGCATCTGCCCCGCGAACCCGTGGGTGACCGCCTGCTGCACCTCGTACGGCGAGGCGAAGCTCGCGCCGACGTAGACGTTGCGGGCGAGGTACTCGCTCGGACGGTGCGGCACCTGCGTGAGCAGGGCCTGGTTGAGCGGCTCGTCGCGCTTCGAGTCGTAGAAGTCCCAGAGGGCGTCGAGCTCGGTCGCCTTCTGGGGGAGCCAGCTGCCGGGCGTCTCGGTGATGACGAGACGCAGGTCGGGGTGCCGCTCGAAGCCGCCGGCGAAGATCATCCACCACACGGCGCGCTGCGACAGGAAGCCCGCCGACTCGAACTGCATGAGGGCCACCGACTCGAGGCCGGTGTACCGGGCGTTGGTGCCCCCACCGACGTGGGTCACCAGCGGCATGCGCAGGTCGGCGCACGCGGACCAGAAGGGCTCCCAGTGGCGACGGTTGTACTCGGGTAGCTCGCCGTCGCGCATGGCGGGGAAGTTGACGCCGTGCAGTCCGGCATCGCGCGCCCACTGCAGCTCGGCGAGCGCGGCATCCAGGTCCCAGAGCGGGAGGTACGCCAGACCGATGTGCCGGTGGGGCGCCTGCGCCACGAAGTCGGCAAGCCAGCGGTTGTACATGCGCTGCCCGACCGCGAGGAGCTCCCGGTCGGGGTCCTGCTTGGGCTTGCCGAGCGGCGACGCGACGAACGGGATCGGCTCGAGGTTCATCGAGCCGTGGAACAGCACGCCGGCTGCGATGCCATCGTGGTCGTAGTCGGCGAGGCGCGCTGCGGAGTCGTGGTGGCCGGCCGTCCGGAGGTTGGGGTGGTCGAGGTAGCCGCTGCCCTCGAGCATCGTCGTGGCCGCGGCCCGCTCCGCCTGGGTGGTCGCCGTGAACGCGTCGAACTCGTCGAGGTGCGTCGCCGGGCAGTAGGGGCGCAGGTCCTCCACGAGGCGCGGGCCGATGTGGGTGTCGTTGGACACGACGATCAGCGGCTCGGCCACCGACAGGTGGGACGGAGCAGGCGTCACAGGACCTCCCGACGCCCCGGCCACCGACCGGCCGGAGTTGGAGCGTTCGTTCTAACTGTCGCGGCGGGTCGTGGTCAAGCAGTGGGTGCCCGAGTATCGGCACGGTTCGGCTACAACACTGCCCGTGACGCAGACCCGGGTGCCCCGCGCCGCGACGGCCGAGAAGCGCGTGCGGATCCTCGACGCGGTCGAGCGGATCATGGTGCGCGACGGCTATGCCGCGGTCACCACGCGCCGGGTCGAGGCCGAGGCCGGGATCAAGGTCCACTACCACTTCGGCACCCTGGACGACCTGTTCGTCGCGGTCATTCGCCGCCGAGGCGAGGACGCGGTAGCCCAGCTCGCGGAGGCCCTCGCGTCCGACGAGCCGCTCCGGGCCTGGTGGGCGATGGCCGCGGAGCGACGGGGCAACGCGCTGCTGGTGGAGCTCACGGCGGCGGCGAACCACCGCCCGGCGGTGCAGGCCGAGCTGGCGGCGTTCGCGGTGCGGTTCCGCCGGATGCAGCTCGACGCGCTGGGTCCGATCCTCGACACCTACGGCATCGACCGCGACCGCTTCCCGCCCGCGCTGGTGGCGGCGACCGTGCAGGGCCTCGGCTTCGCGATGGCCCACGACCAGGTCGCCGGGTTCGACACCGCCCAAGCCGACGCCACCGCCGCGGTCGAACGGCTCCTCGAGCACCTCGAGGCCCGGAGGTCGGCGCGGCCACCGGCTTGACCTCCGGGCGCCGCCGAAGTTAGAACAGTTGCTCCAACTCATGAGGCGGGAGCCATCGTGAGCGTCACCACCATCCGTCCGTTCCGCTTCGGGTTCACCGGCGGCGCGTCGTCGAAGCGGGAGCGCCTGCTCGACTCGGCCCGCACCGTCGAGGCGCTGGGCTACGACACCTTCGGTCTCGCCGACCACTTCGTGCGGCCGTTCGCGCCGCTGATCGCCGGGCAGGCCGTGGCCGACGCCACGACCACGCTCCGGGTCACCCAGACGGTGCTGGCCCAGGACTTCCGGCAGCCGGCCGTGCTCGCCAAGGAGCTGGCCACCCTCGACGTGCTCTCCGAGGGTCGCCTCCAGGTGGGCCTCGGTGCCGGCTGGCTCCGCCACGAGTACGAGGACGCGAGCATCCGCTTCCTGTCGGCCGGCGAGCGCATCGCCCGGCTCGAGGAGACCGCGGTCATCCTCAAGGGCCTCTTCGCCGAGGGGCCGTTCGACTTCTCGGGCGAGCACTACACGATCACCGGACTCACGGGCGTGCCCCGCCCCGTCCAGCAACCGGGCCCGCCGATCATGATCGGCGGCGGCGGCCGCAAGCTGCTGTCGGTCGCCGGCCGCCAGGCCGACATCGTCCAGCTCATGCCGAGCAACCCGGGCGGCAAGTCGCTCCTCGACGCCACGCAGTACTCGGCCGGGGCGATCGAGGAGAAGATCGGCTGGATCGCCGATGCCGCGGGGAGCCGGTTCGACGA
>BTUT01000196.1:0-6044 GCA_045862935.1 Acidimicrobiia bacterium | reverse complement strand
GGGATCGGCCCCGACGACAAGGGGATCCTCTGGGGCGGCGGCATCTACAACTGGTTCGATCCGCTCACGCTGCTGCGGGCCGTCGACAAGCTGCGCCGGCGCCTTCCCGAGGTGCGCCTCTACTTCCTCGGCCTCAAGCACCCCAACCCGCACGTCCCCGAGATGCGGATGGCCGTCGCCGCGCGCAGCCTGTCCGACGAGCTGGGGCTCACCGACGCGTACGCGTTCTTCAACGAGGGGTGGGTCGAGTACGAGGACCGCCAGAACTACCTGCTCGAGTCGGACGTGGGCGTGAGCACGCACCTCGACCACGTCGAGACCCAGTTCTCCTTCCGGACCCGGATCCTCGACTACTTCTGGGCCGGTCTGCCCGTGGTGGCCACCGGCGGCGACCTGCTCGCGGAGATCATCGAGCGCGCCGGCGTCGGCCTCACGGTCCCCCCCGAGGACGTCGACGCGCTGGAGGACGCGCTCTACCGCATGCTCACCGACGACGAGCTGCGCGCGCAGGCCCGGTCGGGCGCGCAGCGGGTGGTCGACGACTTCCGGTGGTCACGGGTGCTCGAGCCGCTCGTGGCGTTCTGCCGCGACCCCGCGCGCGCCCCCGACCTCGGCACGGTGGTCGAGGCCGCGTCCATGGAGTGGCGCCTGATCCCGCGCCGCACCTGGCGTCGCGACATCCGGGTCCTCGTGGCCCACCTGCGCAGCGGCGAACTGCGCTCGCTCGCGGCGAAGGCCCGCAACCGCGTGCGCGCGGCGGTGGATCAGCGCCGGTCGTAGATCCGGAAGCGGTTGCCCTGCCAGCGGAAGGTCGCCCGCTCCCGCAGGCACGCCCCGTCGAGGGGTTGCGACGACACGACCGCCCGGAGCCGGAGGCGGCCCAGCCTCGGATCGCACGGGTCGGCCCGCACGACCACGACGTCGGTCACGGGTGCCTCGATCTCCGGCCGGCCCCGGCCGGGCTCCCACACGAACCGGATGTAGGCGAAGCGGTTCCACACGTCGCGCCGGCGACCCGACGGGTCGAGCACCCGCCATCCCCGCGGATCGACCGGGTCGTTGAACGACGACAGCGAGTCGACCCCCTGCGCGTTGAGCAGCCCGTTCACGTAGATGTCGTCGGCCGCCCACGTGCCCCCGCCGCGGTCGACCACCCGCTCGTCGAGGCGGCGCACCAGCGCGGCCGCGTGCGAGTCGTCGATCGCGCCGAGGCCGAGCGTCACCGGGTTCACCAGCGCGCCGCTCACCACCGAGATCACCACGGCGCCGGCCAGGGCGCCGGACCACCACCGGGTCCACAGCGCCGCGACCCCGAGCGCGACGAGGATCACCGGGAGCCACGTGCGCACGCCCGAGAGGCCGGGGAGCATCTCGATGCGGAACTGGGTCGCGCCCCACGCGGCCGCGAGCGTGGTGACCGCGACCACGACCCCGGCCCCGCTGCGCCCGACGTCGCGGGTGATCGCCCACCGGCGGTGGGCGTCGGCGAACAGGAGCGCGAAGCCGACGAGCCAGAACACCCCGACGAGTGGGGCCATCCGCGACGGCGGGACGCGCGAGAGGCCGGTGACGTTGGCGAGCACCATCGGCCACTGCACGACGCACCACGACGTCATCACCGCGGCGAGCGCGAGCGTGCCGACGAGGAACGTGCGCTCGCGGTCGCGCAGGATCGCGCGTCGCGCGAGCGCCGCGGTGGTCGCGGTGATCGGGAAGAAGACCGTCCAGCCCATCGAGACCTCGGAGAGGTTCGTCCCCACGAGGCTGTTGCCCTTGCTGCTCGTGAGCACGAACGGGAACAGGCTCGAGAACAGCAGGCCCACACCGACGCGGCCGCCGCTCGACCGGCGCCGCCCGGGGTAGACGGTGTCCTGGAGCGCCTCGTAGTACTCGCGCTCGTGGAGCAGGTACACGGCCGACTCGACCAGGAACAGCCCTCCCGCGATCGCACCGACACGGACGAACGCGCGGCGATGGCGCGCGTCGGCGAGGCCCCAGATCGCCGTCGTCCCGCCGATGAACAGGCCCGACGGGAGCGCCCAGGGTTGGTAGAACCACGGCAGGTTGGCCGCGGCCAGCGCCGCGCCGACCGCGATCGCGATCGCCCAGCGGGGGCTGCGGGTCCACATCCGCGTCGCGGCCACGAGCAGCGCACAGGGCAGCGCGGCCGCGCCGATCGTCTGACACAGCCATCCCGACCACCACACGCCCGCCGGGGCCGTGGTGACGAGGAGCGCCACGGCGAGCGCGACCCCGGGCCCGACGCGCATCGCGCGCAGCCACGCGTAGAGGCCGAGGCTGCACACGACGAACGGCAGCCACCACATGAGCGCGAAGCCCTGCGTGATCGGCAGGAGGACGAGCGGCAGGTTGAACGGCGAGTAGAGCGCGGCCCCGAGCGAGCGCGACGGGAGCTGGGGGCGCCAGGAGTCGGACAGCTCGATGGTGCCCATGCCGTAGGTCTGGGTGTGCTCGAACCCGCCGCGCACCCGCCCGGTCTTCATCGGCGACCAGGCGAGCCACTCGTCGCTGCGGATGGCGCGCGCCCGGTCGACGACCATCGCGTCCTGGTCGGGCGCGCCGCTCGGCGAGAAGATCGGCAGGCTCGATCCGGAGATGCCGAGGGCGCTGAGCAGGAGCACCCCGGCGATCACCACCGCGGGGAACCAGAAGTCGATGCGGCGCGGCACGCGGTGGCGCGGCGGAGGTGGGGCGTGGTCCGTCATGTCCGGGGACGGCGGAGCCGGCGGTGCGTCGGTCAAGGGGCCGGGTTCTCGGCGATCACGAGGAGCTGCTTGCCCAGCACCTTCCACGCCGGCGGGAACCGGAGGTACGCGCGCGTGAGGATAGGCCACGCGGGGAGCCGGCTGTTGAACGAGTACGGGAGGAACCGGGGCACGACCCGCTCGATCGTGAACCCCGCGGCGTACAGGTGCTCGGCCACCGACACGTGGGTGAGCGGGATCGTGTGGTCGGCGCAGTCGAAGTACTCCCGCGCGCAGTACTTGAAGTTCGGGCCCAGCACCGCGATGCGCCCGCCGGGGGCCATCGCGGCGCGGATCCGCCGGAGGAACGTGCCGATCTCGTCCTGGCTGGCGAGGTGCTCGAGCAGGTTGGAGACGAAGACGCCGTCGAAGTGGGCCTCGGGGAGCTCGACCGTGCGGGCGTCGCCGATGACCACGGTGATGCCGGCGTCGCGCCGGGCCGAGGCGTAGTCGACCATGTCGACGACCCAGCGCTCGGGCGCGGGGATCGCGTTCACGAACTCGCCGTAGCCCGCGGCCGGGTCGAGCACCTTCGCCGGGCGTCCGAGCCAGTCGTAGACCACGGCGGCGATCTCGTCCCAGACGCCCTGCTTCGACTCGGGGGCGACGTCGCGGAACCGGTACTCGTAGAGTCGCTCGTAGTCGATGCCTGCGGGGGAGCGGACGTCGGGGGCCGGCACCACGCGGATGCTACCGGCGACCGGGCTCCGATCCCCGGACGGGGCCCGGTTACGATCGGCGCGTGCTGCCCCGGCCGACCGAACCGTGAGCGAGCGGGACGCGGCGGTCGACGTCGCCATCGTGGGCGGCTGCGGGCACGTCGGGCTCCCGCTGGGGCTCGCGCTCGCCGACCGCGGCCTCGTGGTGACCCTCGTCGACCTCGACACGGCCGCGGTCGACACCGTGAACCGCGGTGCGACGCCGTTCGTGGAGCCCGGGATGGCCGAGGTGCTCGAGCGTGTGCGCGGCGCGGATCGCGTGCGGGCGACGACCGATCCGGCCGCGGTGGCGCGTGCCGAGTTCGTCGTCATCGTGATCGGCACACCGATCGACGAGCACCACAACCCCGACCTGAACGCCGTGCAGACCGCCATCGAGGAGATCGCCGGTCACCTGCGCGACGGCCAGGTGCTCGTGCTGCGCAGCACGGTGTACCCGGGGGTCACCGCGATGGTCGAGCGGCTCGTCGAGCGCCTCGGGCGCGACATCGACGTGGCGTTCTGCCCGGAGCGCATCGCCGAGGGTCGGGCGATGGTCGAGCTCGCCGAGCTGCCCCAGATCGTCGCGGCGCGCTCGGAGCGCGCGTCCGACCGGGCGACGAAGCTGTTCCGCAACCTCACGAGCGAGATCGTGTACCTCGAGCCCGAGGAGGCCGAGCTCGCGAAGCTGTTCACCAACACGTGGCGCTACATCAAGTTCGCCACCGCGAACCAGCTGTTCATGATGGCGAACGACTTCGGCCTCGACTACGAGCGCATCCGCGCCGCGATCCGCCACGAGTACCCCCGGGCCACCGACCTGCCGGGCGCGGGTTTCGCCGCGGGACCGTGCCTGTTCAAGGACACGATGCAGCTCTCGGCGTTCAACAACAACAACTTCCAGCTCGGCCAGGCGAGCGTGATGGTGAACGAGGGGCTCCCGCTCTACCTGGTGTCGCGCCTCGAACGGCGCTTCGACCTCGCGGAGCTCACCGTCGGGATCCTGGGGATGGCGTTCAAGGCCGAGTCCGACGACATCCGGTCGAGCCTCAGCTACAAGCTGAAGCGCATCCTGAGGTTCAAGGCGCGGCGGGTGCTCACCCACGACCCGCACGTCACCGTGGACCCCGACCTCACCGACCTCGACACCGTGCTCGACGAGTCCGACCTGCTCGTCATCGGCGCGCCGCACGTGGCGTACCGCGGCCTCACACCGCGCCAGCCGGTCGTCGACATCTGGAACCTCCTCGACGGCGGGGTCCGCGTGTGAGCGAGCCGGAGGAGCTGCGGGTCTCCATCGTCATCCCGACCTATGACGAGGGCGAGGCCATCGTCGCGTGCCTCGACCGGATACTCGCGGGGGTGACGCTGGGCTGCGAGGTGCTCGTCGTCTTCGACGACGTGGGTGACTCGACCGTGGCGCACGTGGAGCGGTACGCCGCGGCGGATCCGCGGGTGGTCCCGACGCTCAACACGTACGGGCGGGGTCCCGCGCGCGCGATCCGCTACGGCATCGACCACGCCCGCGCGCCGGTCACGGTGATCACGATGGCCGACGGCAGCGACGACCCCGAGCAGATCGACGACCTCGTGAAGCTCGTGGAGCGCGGGGTGGTCATCGCCGCGGCGTCGCGCTACATGAGCGGCGGCCAGCAGATCGGCGGGCCGTTCGTGAAGAGCCTGATGTCGCGCGTCGCGGGGCTCACGCTCTACTACCTCGCCAACGTCGGCACCCGCGACGCCACCAACTCGTTCAAGGCGTACTCGACGGCGTTCCTCGCGGAGGTGGGGGTCGAGTCCGACGGCGGCTTCGAGATCGGGATCGAGCTCGTGGCCAAGGCTCGCCGGCTGCGCCGCCCGGTGGCCGAGCTGCCCACGATCTGGATCGAGCGGTCCCAGGGCGCGTCGAGCTTCCAGGTGCTCGGCTGGCTCGGGCGCTACCTCCACTGGTACCGATTCGCCTTCGGGCCCCGGCTCACCCTCGAGGAGCTGCGGTCCACGAACCGAGGAACCGACGGATGACCACGACCCCGACCACCGCCGCGTCCCCGGGCGCAGCCTCCCCGGGGGCCGCGTCGCCGGGCCGGAAGGTCCTCGTCACGGGCTCCGCGGGGTTCATCGGGGGCTACGTGGTCGAGGAGCTGCTCGCGCGCGGCTACGCGGTGGTCGGGCTCGACGACTACTCGAAGTACGGGCGGGTCGCGAAGTCCTACGACGACCACCCCGGCTACACGTTCGTCGAGGGCGACGCCCGCGACGTCGAGACGATGACGGGCCTGCTGGTCGACTGCGACCACTTCATCGCGGGGGCCGCGCTCATCGGGGGCATCTCGTACTTCCACGCGTTCGCGTACGACCTGCTCGCCACGAACGAGCGCATCATGGCGTCGTCGTGCGACGCCGCGATCGCGGCGCACCGCGACGGGCGGCTGCAGAAGGTCACCTACATGAGCTCGTCGATGGTCTTCGAGTCGGCGCCGAGCTGGCCGTCGTTCGAGGGCCAGGAGAAGGAGATCCCGCCGCCGATCTCGTCGTACGGGTTCCAGAAGCTCGCGGTGGAGTACTACGCGCGCGCCGCGCA
>BTUT01000195.1:0-6058 GCA_045862935.1 Acidimicrobiia bacterium | reverse complement strand
CCGGAGCCCTACCCCAAGGAGCCCACCGTGCGCACGATCCCGCGGGACGAGCCGCCGTCGGCGGTCACCGTCTCACCGGGCGTGATGCGCAGCGCCGCCGGGTCGGCACGGGTGCACGTGGTGGAGCCCCACGGGTTCAACGACGCGCAGGAGATCGGCGACCGGCTCAAGGTCGGCCAGCCGGTGATCCTGAACCTCCAGGGTGTGCCCCGCGATCTCCAGCGACGGCTCATCGACTTCTCGAGCGGCCTGGCCTATGCGGTGGGGGGCTCGATGGCCCGGGTCGCCGACCAGGTCTTCCTCCTCGCGCCCACGGACGTCGAGGTCTCCCAGGAGGAGAAGGAGCGCCTCCAGGCGCGCGGGCTCTACCACGGCTGATGCGGACCCACGGAGCCCACCCGGCGTGAACGAGGTTCTCTGCGCGCTCATCACCGTGTTCATCGTCGTCGTGTTCGCCCGGGTCATCCTCTCGTGGTTCCCGGTGCGGCCCGGGACGGGTCTGGCGCAGCTCAACGGCATCCTCGTGGACCTCACCGAGTGGATCCTCGCGCCCATGCGGCGGATCATCCCTCCGGTCGGGATGATCGACCTGTCCTTCCTCGTCCTCACGTTCGGGCTCTTCATCCTGCGCGGCGTGATCTGCTGACGGGGGCGCCTGCGAGCCGGGGGTGAACGTGAGCGGGGTCCATCGGTAGCATGGCCCGATGGACGTCACTCCGCAGGAACTCCGCGACATCGAGATCAGGGAATCGTTCCGGGGCTATCACCGCGACGAGGTGGACGAGCTCCTCGAGCGGGCGGCCGCGACGATCGAGCACCTCGAGCACCAGATCCGCGTCCTCCAGGATCGTCTCGCGTCGACGCCGGCCCCCGCCAAGGCGGTGCCGGCCCCCGTGCCGGTCCCCGCCCCCGCGCCGGTCCCCGCTCCCGCGCCGGTCCCCGCCCCCGTGCCGGTCCAGGACAGCGACGTGATCCAGCGGACGCTCATCCTCGCCCAGCGGGCCGCGGACGAGGCCGTGGCCGAGGCGCAGGCGCGTGCGCAGCGCCTGACGTCCGACGCCGAGGCGAAGGCGCAGGCGATGGTCAGCGAAGCCGAGTCGACGGCGCGCCGCATCGCCGAGAGCGAGCGGCGCCGCATCGAGGCCGAGATCGCGCAGCTCGGCGCGAACCGTGACGCGCTCAGCGCGGATGTCGACGCCCTGGAGCGGTTCGCCGCGGAGTACCGCGACCGGATCCGGCGCGCCATCGAGGCCGAGCTGGTGCACCTGGAGCAGGCCCGTGGTCTCGAGGCGCCGCTCCCGGTGCGACCGCTGCTGCAGTCCGAGGGCACGGCGCTGCCGAGCCTCGCCCCGGCCGCCGAGCTCCCCGCGGCCGTGCCGCCCCGGCCGGTCGAGCCCGAGCCCACGGCCGCGGTGCAGGCCGTCCCGGCCCCGATCGTCGTTCCCGACCCGGCCCCGGCGCCCGCCCCGGCGACGTGGGCCGTGGAGGCGCAGCCGCCTGCCTCACCCGAGCCCGAGCCCGCGTGGAGCCCGGAGCCCGCGGGGGGTTGGGCCGATGCGGCGGGTGGATCGGCCGACGACACCTGGGGCGGCGCGACCGCGGCGCACGCACCGTCGGCCGAGGAGTGGGGTGCCGAGTCGCTCGACGACGACGCCTTCTTCGCGTCGTTGCGGGAGGCGGTGCGCGACGACGAGCCGCTCGGCTCGGGCGACTACGACGACGACTCCGACGACAACCGCAAGCTCTTCCGTCGCCGCCGGTAGTCGAGCACGTCCCTGGGCCCTGATCGTCGCCGCCCGACCCGTCGGACGGTGACGCGGGTCACTGCGCGGCGCGGTCCGCCCGCCGGTCGACCGCGCGGTCGACCGCGGTGATGGTGACGACGACCTCCGCGGCGTCGAGGTGCAGGACCGTCGAACCCACGGCTTCACCGGCCTCGGAGGACCCGGTCGCCGATTCGCTCGACGACCGGTCCAGCACCGCCCACGCGGTGGCGAGCACTTCGCCCGCGATCCACTCGCCGTGGTGCAGGGCCGCATCGAGCACCGCTCCGGTGGCGCCGACGGTCACGTGGATGCGGTCGGCGAGGGCGAGGTCGCGCGCCTTGCGCAGGTCGTTGATCGCGCGGACGAGCTCGCGGGCCAGGCCCTCCCGTCTCAGTTCGGCGTCGATCGTGGTGTCGAGCGCGATGGCCGACGCTCCGTCCTGCACCACGGCCAGCTCCTCGTGGGCGGAGGCCCGGATCTCCACGTCGTCGGGCTCGATCACGACGGCCTCGCCGTCGACCTCGAGCGTGAACCGACCCTCGAGCTGGAGCTGGCGCCGGATGGCCGCGCCGTCGGCACCGGCGAGCTGCTCGCGCACCTTGGGCACGAGCGACCCGAGTCGAGGGCCGAGGCGACGGAAGTTCGGGACGACCGAGTAGTCGAGGAGTCCCTCGAGGTCGTGGACGGTCTCGACCTGCTTCACGTTGAGCTCGTCGGCGATCTCGGCGACGACCTCGGGCGTCCACGTCACACCAGGAACGAGCACGAGCGCGCGGGGGAGCGGCTGGCGGACCTTCACCTTGGCTTCGGTGCGCGCCGCCCGCCCGAGCGTCACCACCTGGCGGGCCGCGGCCATCTCCGCCTCGAGCGCGTGGCCGACCGCGCGCTCGTCGGCGTCGGGCCAGTCGGCGAGATGCACCGAGCCCGCACCGGCCACGAGGTTGCTCCAGATCTCGTCGGCCACGAACGGGCAGAACGGTGCGAGCAGCAGCACCACCGTGGTGAGCGACTCGTGCAGGGTGGCGTGGGCGGCCGGGTCGGCCGACCTCCAGAAGCGCGGCCGGGAGCGGCGCACGTACCAGTTCGAGAGGTCGTCGACGAGCTGCTCGAGCGCGTGCGCCCCCCGCAGCGCGTCGAAGTGCTCGAGCGCGTCCGTGACCTCACCGATCGTCGAGTGCACGCGCGAGCGGATCCAGCGGTCGAGGACGTGCGTGGGCGGCGGGGCGGACGCCCCCGGGGGCGCGGGCTCCCAGCGGTCGAGGTTCGCGTAGGTGACCGCGAACGAGTACGTGTTCCAGAGGGTCAGCAGGAAGCGCCGGGTGGACTCGTCGATGCCGTCGACGAACACCCTCCGCGGCGTCCACGGGGACCCCGCGGAGAAGAAGTACCACCGCAGCGCGTCGGCGCCGCGGGTGTCGAGCACCGTCCAGGGGTCGATGACGTTGCCCTTCGACTTCGACATCTTCTGGCCGTCCTGGTCCACGACGTGGGCGAGGCACACGACGTTGCGGTACGGCGAGCGCTCGAACACGAGCGTGTTCACCGCCAGCAGCGAGTAGAACCAGCCGCGCGTCTGGTCGATCGCCTCGCAGATGAAGTCGGCGGGGAACTGCTCCTCGAAGCGCGCGGCGCGCGTTGCCTCGTCGGCGAACTCCGGCGCGAAGGGGTAGTGCTGCTGCGCCGACGGCATCGCGCCCGAGTCGAACCACGCGTCGAGCACGGGCTCGACGCGTCGGGCCTCGCCGCCGCACGCGGGGCACGCGAGGATCACCTCGTCGACGTAGGGGCGGTGCAGGTCGAGATCGTCGAGCGGGCGCCCGGCGAGGGCCGACAGCTCGGCGACGGAGCCGACGCACGCGTCGTGGCCACACTCGCCGCAGCGCCACACCGGCAGCGGCGTCCCCCAGAAGCGGTCGCGCGAGAGCGCCCAGTCGACGTTGTGCTCGAGCCAGTCGCCGAAGCGGCCGCGCTTGATGTGGTCGGGGTGCCAGCCGATGGCGTCGTTCTCGCGGAGCAGCTCGTCACGGTGGCGGGCCGTGCGCGCGAACCAGGTGGGCTTCGCCCAGTAGATCAGCGCGGTGCCGCACCGCCAGCAGTGCGGGTACGAGTGGGTGTACGGCTCGATCTCCTCGAGTCGCCCGGACGCACGCAGCGCGGCGATGAGGTCGGGGTCGGTGTCCTTGACGAACCGCCCCGCGTAGGGCTCGGGCATGGTCGCGTCGAACGCGCCGTCGGCTCCGACGGGGTTGATCACGCCGAGACCGGCGCGCGCCGCGACCTCCCGGTCGATCTCACCGAAGGCGGGGGCGAGGTGCACGATCCCCGAGCCGTCGTCCGCGGTCACGAAGTCGTCGGTCACCACGACGAAGGCGTCACCGCCGGACGGGGGACCGAGGAAGTCGAACGGCGGGAGGTAGCGCACACCGACGAGCGCGCTCGCGTCGATGCGGCTCACCACCTCCGCGTCGGGGCCGAGGACGGCCTCCACGCGGCTCGCGGCCATCACCACGTCCCGGTCGGCCCGGCGGACGCGCACGTACTCGAGGGCCGGACCGAGCGCGACCGCGGTGTTCGAGGGGAGGGTCCAGGGGGTCGTGGTCCACACGAGGAGGTCGAAGTCGGCCCCGTCCACCGGGAACCGCACGTACACCGACTCCTCGGTGACGTCGCGGTAGGCGCCGGGTTGGCCGAGCTCGTGGCTGGACAGCGCGGTGCCGCAGCGCGCGCAGTAGGGCACGACCTTGTGGCCCTCCTCGATGTCGCCGCGCGCGAACATCTGGGCGAAGCACCACCAGACGCTCTCGACGAACTCGTTCGACATGGTCCAGTACGCGTCGTCGGTGTCGAGCCACATGCCGATCCGCTTCGTGAGCGCCTCGAAGTCGCCGACGTAACGCTGTACCGATTCGCGGCATCTGCGGTTGAACGCGGCGATGCCGTAGGCCTCGATCTGCTGCTTGCCCGAGAAGCCCAGCTCCTTCTCGACCTCGACCTCCACCGGGAGGCCGTGGCAGTCCCACCCCGCCCTGCGGGCCACGTACCGGTTCCGCATCGTGTGGAAGCGCGGGTAGAGGTCCTTGAACAGCCGGGCCCAGACGTGGTGGATCCCCGGGCGACCGTTCGCGGTGGGGGGGCCCTCGTAGAAGACCCACGCGGGCGCCCCGGCTCGGCGGCGGAGGCTCTCGGCGAAGGTGTCGTCGGCCGACCAGCGGGTGAGGACCGCCGCTTCGAGCGCGGGCAGGTCGAGGTTGGAGTCGACGGCGGCGAACGGCATCGGGCGTAGCGTACCGGCGCCCGGTTCCTGCGCCGGGGCCGGTTCGCGGCGGGTGGATCCCGTCCTCGGGGCGGCTCCCGCATCACCGGGACAGCCCCCGCTGGCCGGTACGCTCTGGCCCTTCCCGGACCGGGAACGGGCCTGCACGGACGGACGCTGGGGCGGACGGCCGCACCGGCCTCCCCGGCGATGCCGGCCGTGTGCAAGCGCTCGCGGACCGGGCGAGAGGCCAACAGGGCGACAGGAAGGCAGGCGGATGGCTCCGGCGGCGAAGAAGGTGGTGCCGGCGAAGACACCGAGCAAGGCGGTCGCGCCGGCCACGAAGGCTGCGCCCGTCAAGAAGGCTGCGCCCGTCAAGAAGGCTGCCCCCGCGAAGCAGGCCGCCGCACCGGCCGCGAAGGCCGCGCCCGGCAAGAAGGCTGCGCCCGTCAAGAAGGCTGCACCCGTCAAGCAGGCTGCACCCGTCAAGCAGGCTGCACCCGTCAAGCAGGCTGCGCCCGCCAAGAAGGCTGCGCCCGCGAAGCAGGCCGCGGCGCCCGCACCGGCGACGCGGGCGCCCCGCAAGAAGACCGTCATCTGCCCGCTGTCGGGGTTCGAGGTGACGCCGGGGGCGCCCGGCCTGTCACCCCGGACCAAGGAGCGTCTCGAGGAGAAGCTCCTCGAGGAGAAGGCCCGCCTCGTGCACCAGGCGGAGGAGCTCGTGGCCGAGGCCGAGGAGCTCGCCCGGGAGCGCGAAGCCGGCGACACCCAGTTCGACGAGGAGTCGGGCGAGGGCGACACCATCGCCGTGGAGCGTGAGCGCGACCTGCTGCTCTCCGCGCAGGCGCGCCACGTCGTGGACGAGATCGACGCCGCGCTCGTCCGCTTGAAGAAGGGCACCTACGGGGTGTGCTCCTATGCCGGGCGGCGGATCCCCCTCGAGCGGCTCGAGGTGATCCCGTGGGCCGACGTGTGCGTCGACTGCAAGACGCGTGCCGAGCGGCGACGCTGACCTCACCACCGCCCCGCGGCGAGCGCT
>BTUT01000194.1:0-6086 GCA_045862935.1 Acidimicrobiia bacterium | reverse complement strand
CTGCTGCGCGAGGAGCTCGGTGGGTACTACACCGATCTCGTGTACCTCGATGGCAGCACCGACCTCCTGCCCCGCGCGTTTCTCCCCGACCTCGGGCCGCGGATCCGGTTCGGGGCGAAGATGGTCGCCCTCGAGCAGTCCGACACCGGGGTGACCGTGCACTGTCGCAATGCGGGCGGTCGGTTCGCCGAGACGGCCGACTACGTGGTGCTCACCACCCCCTTCCCGGTGCTGCGCCACGTCGACGTGCTCACACCGTTCTCCCGGCCGAAGCAGCGGGCCATCCGCCAGCTCCACTACGACGCCTCCGCCAAGGTCTTCCTCCAGTTCCGGCGGCGGTTCTGGGAGGACGACGACGGCATCGTGGGCGGGGGCACGGTGACCGACCTCGCCGTCCGCAACGTCTACTACCCCGACCACGGGCGCTCGACGGGGCGCGGGGTGGTGCTCGCGAGCTACACGTGGGGCGAGGACGCGCAGCGCTGGGGGTCGCTGTCACCCGACGACCGGATCCTCCAGGCCCTCGAGGACGTCACCCGCATCCACCCGCAGGCCGCCGCCGAGTTCGAGGTCGGGGCGTCGAAGATGTGGCACGACGACGAGTTCGCGGGCGGGGCGTTCGCGCTGTTCGACCCCGGCCAGCAGACGTTGCTCTACGACGCGATCTGCATGCCCGAGGGGCGAGTCCACTTCGCCGGCGAGCACGCGTCCCTCGGGCACGCGTGGATCCAGGGAGCGATCGAGTCCGGGGTGCGAGCGGCGCGCGAGATCCACGAGCGGGCGCGGCACTCGCCCCGGTGATCGGCCCGGTGATCGGCCCGGTGATCGCGCGGGAGGTCGCGCGGGAGGTCGCGGGGGGTCAGCCGGCCTGGATCTCCTCGAGGATCGTGCGCACCCGCTCGTGCGCGTGGAGCTGCTCCCGGAAGTAGTCGCTCACGATCTCCGCGCACCTCGTTCGCACCTCGTCGAGGACCGACGCCCAGTCACCGTCGCGCGCGCCGTCGCCCTCCGCCTGGGCTGCCAGCCGGGCGAGGTGGCCGAGCAGCTCGCGCTCCTGCCCACCGTCGGTGGCGTCGGCGATGGCCGTGGCGACCAGGTCGAGCTGGCGGCGCACGGTCTCGCGGTCGATCCCCGACTGGGGGTCGAGCGCGACGTCGGCGGCGAAGAGCAGCACGGGCACCTGGTAGAGCCGTGCCGCGGGCTCGTCGAAGAGCTCGCGGACGTAGGCCGCGGCCTCGAGCTCGTCGGCGACGCGGAACAGGTTGTAGAGACGCTTGGCGGCCTTCGCGTAGTTGGGCTCCTCCGCGGTGTAGTGGTGCACCTCGCCGCGCATCGCGTTCCGGTACGCGTCGCGCGCGCCGGGCGGCGTGATGCCGTGCAGCCGCTCGACGAGCGGGAGCGCCTCGGGCTCGAGGTAGATCTCCTGCGCGAGCTGGTCGACCGCGCCGTCGATCGAGTGGACGACGCCGTCGTCGTCCTCCCAGGTCGCATCGATCATGTTGCTCGTGAACACGATGCGGCCCGCGGTGCGGTCGGCCGCGACCCAGCCGAAGTAGAGCCAGCCTCCGGTGAGCTCCACCTCGTCCCAGTGGTAGGTGCGCGGGGTGCCGTCGGCCGCGGTGACGGTGATCTGGCGGGCGACCACGTCCGCGGGCGTCCACTCGATCGAGTCTCCCGCCGCCTTCTTGCGGCCGCGCTCGTCGACGGCCTCGGGGTAGACGCCGAGGTTCGTCTCCACGAGCACGATGTCGGGCTCCACGAACGCCCGGGTCGCGGTGCGGTGCATCGCCTCGCGCAGGATGCGATGCGCACTCGCCTCGTCGGGAGCCCGGATGTGCACCCGCTCGAAGAAGTCGGTGTCGCCGGGGAACAGCTGGATGCGACCCTGGGCCGAGCTCCCGGAGATGGAGATCGCCGACTCGATCTCGGGGCTCGGGGCGAGGCGTGTCGACGGGACGAGGCCGAGGATGTGGGTGAGGTCGGCCGCGTCGAAGTCGAGGAGCGCGACCCGACTGCCGAAGAGCCCGGTGTCGTCGTCGACGGTGAGCGCGGTGGCCTCGCCGCTCGCGACCGCCAGCATCCACGTCTGTGCAGCCGTGGCGTCGTACTCGATGTCGTCGGATCCCGGCACCCGTCCTCCTAGTCCAAGTCGTACAGCTGCGCGCAGTTCTGCCCGAGGATCTTCGCCTTGTCCCCCTCGTCGTAGGTGCTGAACCACGCGTCGGTGAGCGTCCGCGAGTTCGGCCAGGTGGTCTCGGAGTGCGGGTGGTCGCTGGCCCACATGATCCGGTCGACGCCGATGTGGTCGCGCTCCCGCAGACCGGCAGGGTCCTCCAAGAACGTGGCCCACACCTGGCGTCGGAAGGAGGAGCTGGGCGGCTCCCGGAGGCGGCTCTCGGTCCAGAATCGGTGCTGCTCCCAGAGGTGGTCGGCGTAGTACAGGAGGAACGGGATGTCGAGGGTCATGATCGGCGTGCGCTGGCCCTCGAACACCCGGAAGTCGCCCTCGTCGGTCCGCTCCACTCGAGGGGCCCGGTCGCGCAACTCCGCGTCGAGGTAGTCCGGCCACGCGGCATCGGGCATGGTGACGTGGGAGTCGGACGAGACGAGGCGCGAGGGCATGGCGCCAGTCTCGCACCGGCGCTGCGTGGAAGCCATCGGTCGAGGGGAGGGCGCGAAGCGGTTTCGGGTGCGCGGCCACGGAGGACTCGGTGATCCGCGCCGACGAGTTCGACGTCGCCCGCGCCCCGAACCGCCACCTCGCGTTCGGGTTCGGGGCGCACTGCTGCCTCGGCACGCACCTGGCCCGTCTCGAGATGCGCTCACTGTTCGACGCGCGGGTGGCCCGCCTGCGGTCGGTCGAGCTTGCGGGCCACCCGCGTACGCGGAGACGCTGTTCGTGGGCGGACCGAAGCACCTGCCCATCCGCTACGAGCTGCGCTGAGGCCGGGGACGCGGACGGAGTCGTGCCCGGCGACGGAACGGGACTTCGACGAGCTGCGCGCGTCGCAGGGACAGGGGAGTGCTGATGAGCGAACGACTTGCCGGGAAGGTGTGCGTGGTGACGGGCGGCGCCCAGGGCATCGGTGCCGCGTACGCCGCCGCGCTCGCGGCGAACGGCGCGGACGTCGCCGTGATCGATCTGAAGCGCATCGACGAGGCGAGCGAGGTGCGGGCCGAGGTGGAGCGCCTCGGCCGGCGGTGTCTCGTCCTGAAGGCCGACGTGACCGATGCCGAGCAGATGCGTGAGGCGATGGCGACCGTGCTCGCGGACCTGGGGCGGATCGACTGCCTGGTGAACAACGCCGCGCTCATGTACGACCAGCTGACGGCCACCTGGGACGAGTTCCTCGCGGTGAACTTCATGGGCATCGTCCACGCCTCCAACGCGGTCGTGCCCCACCTCTGGGCGCAGGGGAGCGGGTCCATCGTGAACATCTCGTCCACGGCGGCGTACCCGATCCCGCTCCCGGCCGACTTCCGGCCGGGACCCGACGCGCCGCCGCCTCCGGTCGACCCGTCGGGCTACGGCATCACGAAGTGGATGGTGATCTACCAGACGCGCCACATGGCCCAGCTGCTCGGCGTACGGGGCATCCGCGTGAATGCGGTCGCGCCGGGCGTCACGATGTCACCGGCGACGAAGGCGGTGGTGCCGGAGCCGATCGTCGAGACGCTGGTCGGGGCCGCTGCGTTGCGGACCGCGCTCCAGCCGACGGATCTCACCGGCCTCATCGTGTTCCTGGCGTCGGACGAGAGCTCGACGATGACCGGTCAGGTCCTCGTGAACGACGCGGGCACCATCTTCGTCGGGTAGCGCGCCGACGACCGGCCGGTGTCCAGGACCCACGGGCCGCGGGTCGCCGGCCGGTTGCTGAGCGGCGCGGTACCGTCCGCGCATGGTCCTGCGCACCTCCCTCTCCGACGGCGTCCTGCACTGCACGCTCGATCGACCCGAGCGCTACAACGCCATCGACGCCGAGCTCCGAGAGGCGCTCGTCGCGGTGTTCGCCGGGACCGGGGACGACGGGGTGCGGGCCGTGCTCGTCTCGGGAGCGGGGAAGGGGTTCTGCGCGGGCGGCGACCTGAAGGAGGGCGGCGGCGCTCCGGTCGCGGGTGTCGGTCTCGAGCGCCGCATGACCGAGTCGAGCCAGCGACTCGCGCGCGCGGTGCTCGCGTGCCGGCTCCCGGTGGTGGCCGCGGTGCACGGCGCGTGCGCCGGGATCGGCCTCACGCTCGCGCTGGGTGCCGACCTGTGCTTCGCGGCCGAGGACGCGCGCTTCGTGTCTCCCTTCGTGGCTCGCGGCATCGTTCCCGACGGGGCCACCGCGCGCCTGCTCCCCCGCATCATCGGGTACGCGCGGGCGCGTGAGCTCCTCCTGCTCGGCAAGCCGATCGGCGCGTCGGAAGCGGTCGAGCTGGGGATGGTCGCGGGAGTGGTGCCGGCGGCCGACCTGCTCGGCACCGCGCTCGCCGCGGCCCGGGAGCTCGCGGCGCTGCCCACCGAGGCGATCGGCTACACGAAGGCGCTGCTCCACCGGTCGTTCGAGCTCGATCTGGAGTCGTTCCTCTTCGAGGAGCGGGCCGTCCAGGCGCTGCTCAGCACCGAGCAGCGCAACCCCGACACCCCGGCTTGATTCCGCCGGGAAACCTCTATATGTTTCTCCCCGGAGCCGTCCGGGCCGGACGGCCAACCGGTCGCGACCGATCCGGATGATGCGTCCCGAGTGCACGCATGCGCGGCGGTGGGACGCATCTCGGGAGGGAGGGTGTGGTGGGGAGCGGGAGTGGGGATGCAGGGGTCGAGGTGCCGTGGATCGTGAGCGTGGACGACCACGTGATCGAGCCGCCGCAGCTGTGGACGTCGCGGTTGCCCGCCAAGTACGCCGGGGTGGGGCCCCGGGTCGAGCGGCTGCCCGCCGGCGAGCTCGCGCTCGCGGGCGCGCGCTACGTGGAGCGCCCGGGAACCGACGGTCCGCTGGTCGACTACTGGGTCTACGAGGACCTGTACCAGTCGTTGAAGAGGGCGGTGGCCGCGTCGGGACGCAAGCGTGAGGACATGACGATGACCTCCACGACCTACGACGACGTGCGCCCCGGCTGCTACGAGCCGATGGCCCGGCTGGCCGACATGGACCAGAACTGGACCCAGGCGTCACTGTGCTTCCCGAACTTCCCGCGCTTCTGCGGGCAGACGTTCCTCGAGGCCAGGGACCACGAGCTCGCCCTGCTCGGCGTGCGGGCCTACAACGACTGGATGGTCGAGGAGTGGTGCGCGCCGTCGGGTGGGCGGCTCGTACCGCTGTGCATCGTGCCGTTGTGGGACCCGGCGCTCGCCGCCGCCGAGGTCGAGCGCAACGCACAGCGCGGTGTGCGCGCCGTCGCCTTCTCGGAGATCCCGGCGTACCTCGGCCTCCCGAGCATCCACAGCGGCGAGTGGGATCCGTTCCTCGCCGCGTGCGCCGCGACCGGGACGGTGCTGTGCCTCCACATCGGGTCGGGTACCAAGATGCCGTCGACGTCACCCGACGCGCCCCTCGGCGTGAACGTGACCATCGGCTACGGCAACTGCATGAACTCGCTCGCCGACTGGCTGTTCTCCGGCAAGCTCGCGCAGTTCCCGGGCCTGCGCCTGATGTACGCGGAGAGCCAGATCGGCTGGATCCCGTACCTGCTCGAGCGGGCCGACGACGTGTGGAACCAGCACAAGGCGTGGGTGGCGACGGGCGGGGAGATCAGTGAGCCGCCGTCCTCGTACTACTACCGCCAGGTCTCGGCGTGCTTCTTCCGTGACTACCACGGGATCGCGTCGCTCGATGCCGTGGGCGTCGACAACGTGATGTTCGCGACCTTCGCGCACTCCGCGGTGTACAACCTCCTCGGCATGGAGGGAGCGGGCATCACGCTGGGCGTGTTCCTCGTCGCGTCGCCCGCGATCGGCATCCCGATGCTCGCGAGGAATCGCCCGCAGACGGTCGCCTGGCGACGTCTCCCGTGGTCCGCGATCGGCTATACAGTGCTCGCCGTGGCCTGTCTCGAGTTGTGGCTGTGGACTTTCGAGAGTGCGATAAAATGGGTGATGCTCG
>BTUT01000193.1:0-6097 GCA_045862935.1 Acidimicrobiia bacterium | reverse complement strand
GCGGCCTGGCGCTGCGCGGCGACGATTCCCTGGCGCACCCCTTCCTGGAGCGTGAGCCGGAAGCCGTCGAGTGCCTGTGGGACCTGCGCGAGGCGCCCCGCGATGGCCTCCCAGTCGGCAACCGATGCCGTGGGCATCAGGTCGAAGCACCCGCGGACGTGCTGCATCGGGCTGGCGAGCACGTTCAGCGCCCGGAAGTGCTCGCCGGCGTCGGCGAGTGACAGGTTGCGTTCGAGCTGCTCGGTCATCACGCCCACGGCGACGCGGTCGCGGTGGGTCGACGGCGCGACCGTCATGAGCTCGGCCAGCGTGGCGCCGTCGACCTGGGTCCGCTCGTCGATGCCGTCCGGCGAGTAGTCGGTCATCCGGTCGTCATGACCGGTGATCCCGCGCATGGTCGCACCGACGGGATGCAGCGCCGCGAAGCGCTCCACGTAGCGATCGGCGATCTCGTCGATCCGGCTCGCGGGCACGAGCAGGACCGTACACCCGCGCGCGTGGCAGCATCCGGCCATGACTCGGCTGGCCGGCGTGCACGTGCTGGTGACGGGCGGATCGAGCGGCATCGGGCTCGCCGTGGCCGAGCAGTGCGTCGATCGCGGCTCGGCGGTGTCGATCGTGGCCCGTGACGCCGGCCGGCTCGCCGCCGCCCGGGACGCGCTGACCGGTCGCCGCCGCGACGCGCGGGCGGCCTCGGCACCGGCCGACGTCGCCGATCCGGCCGCGCTGCGAGAGGCGATTCGAAGCCTGATCGACGCGCAGGGCCCGATCGACGTGCTGGTCACGAGCGCGGGCTACGCCCATCCCGGCCAGTTCACCGAGCTCGACGACGCGGTGTTCCGCGACCAGATGGAGGTCGACTACTTCGGCACCCTGCACGCCGTGCGCGCGGTCGTGCCGTCGATGATCGAGCGCCGTCGCGGCCACCTCGTGCTCGTGGCGTCCACGGTGGCGTTCGTCGGGATCTACGGCTACAGCGCGTACGCCCCGGCCAAGCACGCGGTTCGTGGGCTGGCGGAGTCGCTGCGACCGGAGCTCAAGGGGCACGGGATCGTCGTGTCGTGCGCCTACCCGCCCGACACGGAGACGCCGGGGCTCGCCCGGGAGAACGAGCACAAGCCCGACGTCACGAAGCGCATCTCCGGGGGGATCACGCCGCGATCCGCGGGTGCGGTGGCAGCCGCCATCGTGAGGGGCATCGAGCACGATCGGCGGGTGATCACCGCGGATCCGACCACGGCGGCGCTCGCCCGCACCGGGGGGCTGGTGGCGCCGCTGCTGCACTCGATCCTCGACCGCCACCTCGACCGGCATCCGGACCGCTGAGCGTCCGAGCAGACGCGGTCACCTCGGATCGGGTTCCCCCCGGGTGGCGGCACTACCGTCTTCGCCGGTTCCGACGGCACCTGGAGGCCACCGATGTCCGACGCACCGGGCGTTCCCACCCGCATCGAGACCGACAGCATGGGTCCGATCGAGGTGGCTGATCACCGCTACTGGGGCGCGCAGACCCAGCGGTCGTTGCACCACTTCTCGATCGGCGACGACCGGATGCCGCCCGCGGTGATCCGCGGGATGGCGCTCCTCAAGAAGGCCGCCGCGCTGGTGAACCGCGACCTCGCCAAGCTGACCGACGAGCAGGCCGACCTCATCGTCCGGGCGGCCGACGAGATCCTCGACGGTCAGCACGACGACGAGTTCCCGCTGTTCGTCTGGCAGACGGGGAGCGGCACCCAGACCAACATGAACGTGAACGAGGTGATCTCGAACCGCGCCATCGAGCTCGCGGGCGGCGAGCGTGGCTCGAAGACGCCCATCCACCCGAACGACCACGTGAACCGGTCGCAGTCGTCGAACGACACCTTCCCGACCGCGATGCACATCGCCGCGGCCGAGCAGGTGGTGCACGAGCTCGTGCCGGCGGTGCGCGCGCTGCGCGACGCGCTCGCGGCCAAGGCCGAGGAGTTCGCGGACATCGTGAAGATCGGCCGCACCCATCTCCAGGACGCGGTGCCGTTGACGCTCGGCCAGGAGTTCGGTGGCTACGTGGCCCAGCTCGACGACGACCTCACGCGCATCGAGCTCGCGCTCCCCGGGTTGTTCGAGCTCGCGATCGGGGGCACGGCCGTGGGCACCGGCCTCAACACTCATCCCGAGTTCGCGGACCGTTGCGCGGCCGCGATCGCGGATCTGACCGGGCTGCCGTTCGTCTCGGCCCCCAACAAGTTCGCCGCGCTCGCCGCCCACGACGGGCTGGTGTTCGCCCACGGCGCCGTCAAGACCCTCGCGGTCTCGCTCATGAAGATCGCGAACGACGTGCGGTGGCTCGCGTCGGGCCCGCGGGCGGGGTTCGGTGAGCTGGTCCTGCCCGAGAACGAGCCGGGCTCCTCGATCATGCCGGGGAAGGTCAACCCGACCCAGAGCGAGGCGATGACGATGGTGTGCGTGCAGGTGCTCGGCAACGACGCGACCATCGGCATCGCCGGATCGCAGGGCAACTTCGAGCTCAACGTGTTCAAGCCCGTGATGATCTTCAACTTCTTGCACTCGGTCGACCTGCTCGGCGACGCCTGCACCAACTTCCGGGAGTTCGCGATCGAGGGCGTGCAGGCCGATCGGGCGCGGATCGCGGGCTACGTCGAGAACTCGCTCATGCTCGTCACGGGCCTGAACGAGGCGATCGGCTACGACAACGCCGCAGCCATCGCCAAGCACGCGCACCAGCACGGGCTCACCGCCCGGGACGCCGCGGTGGCCCTCGGGCTCCTCACCGCCGAGGACTACGACCGGATCATCCAGCCCGCGGCGATGACCCGGCCGGGCTGAGGACCTCCGCCGCACTCTCGTGCGACCCGGGGTGCTGGGCCGGGAATGTTGAGCGGTCGAGTCGGGTTTTTCGGGGCCCCGAGTCCCACCGAGGTTCCCCGTGACCCACGACCCGTCCCACCCCCCGATCGACGACACCGCCCCCGAGCCCGCAGTCCACGCCGGAGAGCGGGCGGTCCTGCCGCTGATGCCGCTCACCACCGGAGTGGTCTTCCCCCACATGGTGGTGACGCTGGCCCTCGAGACCGAGGACGCCCGGCGCGCGGCCGCCGCCGCCCCCGACGACGACCCGACGGTCCTGCTCGTTCCCCGGCTCGGCGCCCGCTACGCGACGGTGGGCACGATCGCCCGGATCGAGTCCCGGGGGGAGCTGCCCGGTGGCCCTCCCGCCCTGGTGCTACGCGGCTTGGCGCGCGCCGTGGTGGGCGTGGGCGTCGCGGGGACGGGCGACGGCCTCTGGGTCGAGATCGAGCCCGTGGTCGAGCCCGAGCCCACGCCGCGAGCCCGCGAGCTCGCTCGGGAGTACCGCGCGCTCGTGAGCGGGATCGCCGAGCACCGGGGCGCGACGCGCCTCACCGAGGCGCTGCGCGGGGTGTCGGCCCCCGGCGCGCTCGCCGACACCGCCGGCTGGTCGCCCGACCTCCCGATCGAGCGCAAGCTGGAGCTGCTCGAGACCCTCGACCCCGAGGCTCGCCTCGAGCGCGTCGTGGCGTGGGCCCGTGAGGCGCTGGCCGAGCTCGAGCTCGCGGGGCGGATCCGCGACGAGGTCGCATCGGGCATGGAGAAGACCCAACGTGACTTCCTGCTGCGCCAGCAGCTCGCAGCGATCCAGAAGGAGCTCGGCGAGGGCGGAGGCGACGACGACTTGGTCGCCGGGTACCGGGCGCGCGTCGCCGAGCGCGACCTGCCCGACGCCACCCGCGACGCGCTGACACGCGAGATCGACCGCCTGGAGCGGACCGGCGAGCAGAACCCCGAGCACGGCTGGATCCGCACCTGGCTCGACACGGTGCTCGAGGTGCCCTGGGGGGTGCGCACCGACGACGACCTCGACGTCGCGCGCGCTCGCACGGTGCTGGATGCCGACCACACCGGTCTGGCCGACGTGAAGGAGCGGGTGCTCGAGCACCTCGCGGTGCGCAAGCTGCGTGCCGACCGGGGTCTCACCGACGCCGGCGGCCGGGGCTCGGGCGCGATCCTCGTGCTCGTCGGGCCGCCGGGCGTGGGCAAGACGTCGCTCGGCGAGTCGATCGCCCGGGCGATGAACCGGAGGTTCGTGCGCATCGCCCTGGGCGGGGTTCGGGACGAGGCCGAGATCCGGGGGCACCGTCGCACCTACGTCGGTGCACGCTCGGGCCGGATCGCGCGCGCGCTCACGGAGGCTGCCGCGATGAACCCCGTGATCCTCCTCGACGAGATCGACAAGCTCGGGGCCGACTGGCGCGGCGACCCCTCCTCGGCCTTGCTCGAGGTGCTCGACCCGGCCCAGAACCACACGTTCCGCGACCACTACCTCGAGCTCGACCTCGACCTGTCGGAGGTGCTGTTCCTCGGGACCGCGAACGTCGTCGACTCCATCCCCGCCCCGTTGCTCGACCGCATGGAGGTGCTGACGCTCGACGGCTACACGGAGGACGAGAAGGTGGCGATCGCCCGCGATCACCTGCTCGACCGCCAGCGTGAGCGCCACGGCCTCGCACCGGGTGAGGTCGAGGTCCCCGACGACGTGCTGCGAGTGCTGGTGACCGACTACACGCGTGAGGCCGGCGTTCGGCAGCTCGAGCGTGAGATCGGGAAGCTGATCCGCAAGGTCGCCACGCGGATCGTCGCCGGAGAGGTCAGCCTGCCGGTGCGGGTCGACGAGACGGTCGCGCGTGACGCGCTCGGCCGGGCTCGCTTCTTCGACGAGGTCGCGTCGCGAGGAGGTGTGCCGGGCGTCGCCACCGGGTTGGCGGTGACCGGCGCGGGCGGCGACGTGCTCTTCGTCGAGGCCACGGCGATGGACGGCGAGCCGGGCCTGACCATCACCGGGCAGCTCGGGGAGGTGATGCGCGAGTCGGCGCAGATCGCGCTGTCGTACGTGCGCACGCACGCGTCCGAGCTGGGCATCGACCCCGAAGCCACCCGGCGACCACTCCACGTGCACGTGCCGGCGGGCGCGATCCCCAAGGACGGGCCGTCGGCCGGGATCACGCTCACCACCGCGCTCGCGAGCCTGCTCTCGGGCCGGCCCGTGCGGCCGGAGGTGGGCATGACCGGTGAGGTGACCCTCCGGGGCCGGGTGCTCCCGATCGGGGGGCTGAAGCAGAAGGTGCTCGCGGCGGAGCGAGCGGGGCTGAGCGAGGTGATCCTCCCGGCCCGCAACGGTCCCGATCTCGACGACGTGCCCGAAGCCGTGCGCGCGCGCATGACCTTCCACCTCGTGGACCAGGTGGAGGACGTGCTCGCGGTCGCCCTCGCCGCCTGAGCTCCCGGGCCGGCTCGGCGGACTAGATGGAGACGGGGGCGGCGCCGCCGAACTCGAGCGCCTCGCCGGGTGCGAGCGGGAAGTGGCACGCGACGAACTGCCCGGGGGCCTGCTCGGCGAGCTCGGGCTCCTCCTCCGCGCAGCGAGGCTGGGCCTTGGGGCAGCGGGTCCGGAAGCGGCAGCCGCTCGGCGGACTCATCGGCGATGGGATCTCACCGCCGAGCACGTGCTCCGCGTCGGGGCGCACGCCGGGATCGGGCACCGGGATCGCGGCGAGCAGCGCGGCGGTGTAGGGGTGCGCCGGCTGGGCGTAGAGCTCGTCGGGCGGCGCCACCTCGCACACCTTCCCGAGGTACATCACCATCACCCGGTCGCTGACGTTCTTCACCACCGCGAGATCGTGGGCGATGAAGATCAGGGTCAGGCCGTAGCGCGCCTTCATCTCCTCGAGCAGGTTGAGGATCTGGGCCTGCACCGACACGTCGAGCGCCGAGACGGGCTCGTCGCAGATGATCAGCTTCGGCTCGGTGACCACGGCGCGGGCGATCGAGATGCGCTGACACTGACCCCCGGAGAACTCGTGGGGCCGGCGCTCGGCGTTCTGCGGATCGATGCCCACGGCTTCGAGCACCTCGTGGACCTTCGCGTCGCGCGTGGCGCGCTCGCCGATGCCCCAGATGTCGAGCCCCTCCCTCACGATCTCGCGCACGCGGCGCCGTGGGTTCAACGAGGAGATGGGATCCTGGAAGATCATCTGCATCCGCGGGCGCATCTTGCGGAGCTCCTCGCCCTTCAGCTCCGTCA